>NZ_CAMZMX010000001.1:0-247088 GCF_947311875.1 Pseudomonas sp. PARCl1 | reverse complement strand
AGGCGGTCGCGCGCACCTGGCACAGGGGTTACTGGCCCGAAACAAACGTAGGAGCGAGCGCAGCTCGCGATGCGCCGCGCGGGCGGCGCTCGATCTCACAGGCACTGCATATCTTGTGGCGACCACCTGTCAGCCCTGATGCAATCCCTATGGGAGCTGGCTTGCCCGCGATCGGCCGCCAAGCGGCCCCCAGAAATCTCAAACCCTGTCCCAAACCTCGAAGTGATACCCAGGCTTGCCTTCTTCACCCTGTGCCTCGCTCGACACCAGCTTCCACTGCCCCTGGTCGAACTCGGGAAACCAGGCATCCCCCTCCGGCGCCAATTCCACCCGCGTCAGGTACATCCGGCTGACCAGCCCTTTCTCCAGCGCCTGCCCATAGAGCTGCGCCCCGCCAATCAGCATCAGCTCATCGACGCCTTTTTCGCGCGCCCACTGTTCGGCCCGCACCAGCGCCTGCTCCAGCGAGCCGAAGACTTCGGCGCCCTGCAGCTGCAGCCCAGGCTGCCGGCTGACCACGATATTCAACCGCCCGGGCAGCGGCCGGCCCAGTGAGTCCCAGGTCTTGCGCCCCATGATGATCGGCTTGCCCAGGGTGGTGGCCTTGAAGTACTTGAAGTCCCCCGGCAGATGCCAGGGCATGGAGTTGTCGATGCCGATCACACGGTTCTCGGCGTGAGCCGCGATCAGGCTGAGGGGGAGTGATGTATTCATGCCAGCGAGGATAGCACCGGGCGTGTGGGTTATGCTTCTGCCCTGACCTGTGCAATGGAAGACCTTGTGACCGCACCGACTCCACTGGACAAACGCTGGCTGACCGAAGCGGTCCGCCTGCGCGAAGAACACGCCGGCCTGCTGGAAGACCAGGCCGCCAACCGTCATGCGCGCCAGCGCGGCGGCGACTTGGCGGCGCGCATCGAAAGCCGGGCGCTGTTCCTGGCCGAACGCGACGGCATGGCCACGGCCCTGCGCCACTGGAAACAGGGCGCACGCCTGGCGGTGCTGGCCCTGCTGCTGCTAGCCGTGCTCAGCGGCGCCGGCCTGGCCCTGGCGGCGCTTGGCGACGGCCAGCGCCCGGTCAACGTCTTCTGGGCGTTGGGCAGCCTGTTGGGGCTGAACCTGCTGACGCTGCTGGGCTGGGCCATTGGTTTTGCCCTCAGTGGCGAACACGGGGCGGGGTTGGGCCGTTTGTGGCTATGGCTGAGTGAGCGCTTCGCCCGCGATGCCAAGGCCGCGCACCTGGGCCCGGCACTGCTGGTACTGCTGCAGCGCCAGCGCCTCAACCGCTGGCTGCTGGGCCTGCTGGTACACAGCCTGTGGCTGCTGGCGATGCTCTGCGCGCTGGGCATGCTGCTGGCTCTACTGGCCACCCGTCGCTATGGCTTCGTGTGGGAAACCACCCTGCTCGCTGCCGACCCGTTCATCCAACTCACCCAGGCGCTGGGCGCGCTGCCTTCTCTGCTGGGCTTTGCCTTGCCCAACGAGGCCATGATCCGCGCCAGTGGCGACAGCCAGCCGGCCCTCGACGTGGCGCGCCAGGCCTGGGCCAGCTGGCTGCTCGGCGTGGTGCTGGTATATGGCCTGTTGCCCCGCGTGCTGCTGGCCGGGTTGTGCCTGTGGCGCTGGCGCCAGGGCCGCCAGCGCCTCACCCTGGACCTGAGCCTGCCGGGTTACGCCCAACTGCGCGAAGCGCTGATGCCGCGCAGCGAGCGCATCGGCGTGCAGGACGCGGCCCCCGAGGCGTTGCCAGGGTTCGCCGCCGAGCAGTTGCAAAGCGCCAGCAGCGGCGCCCTGCTGGTGGGCCTGGAACTGGACGACCAGCAGCCCTGGCCACCCCGCCTGCCCCCAAGCGTGACCGATGCCGGCGTGCTCGACAGCCGCGAGTCGCGCAACCGCCTGCTCGAGCAACTCAGCCGCTTTCCGCCGGCACGCCTGGCCATCGCCTGTGACCCGCGCCGCTCGCCCGACCGCGGCAGCCTGGCGCTGCTCGCCGACCTGGCACGCAATGCTGGCGCCACAAGGGTCTGGCTGCTGCAGGCAGCACCCGGCCAGGCGCTGGACGCTCGGCGCCTGGGCGACTGGCATGAAGCCCTCGAGCGGCTGGGCCTGCCCTATGCCGACACCTCACCGCTGACCTGGCTGGAGCATGGCCATGACTGAGCCGCTGAAATTGGCCGTGGTCGGCCACACCAACGTTGGCAAGACCTCGCTGCTGCGCACCCTGACCCGCGACGTGGGCTTCGGCGAGGTGTCCCACCGCCCCAGCACCACTCGCCATGTCGAAGGCGCGCGGCTGTCGGTGGACGGCGAACCGTTACTGGAGCTTTACGACACGCCAGGGTTGGAGGACGCCATCGCCTTGCTCGACTACCTGGAGCGGCTGGAGCGCCCGGGCGAGCGCCTGGACGGCCCTGCCCGCCTCGAGCGGTTCCTGCAAGGCAGCGAAGCGCGCCAGCGTTTCGAGCAGGAAGCCAAGGTGCTGCGCCAGTTGCTGGCCAGCGACGCCGGCTTGTATGTGATCGATGCCCGCGAGCCAGTGCTGGCCAAGTACCGCGACGAACTGGAGGTACTGGCCAGTTGCGGCAAGCCACTGTTGCCGGTGCTCAACTTTGTCGCCAGCCACCAGCACCGCGAGGCGCAATGGCGCGAAGCCCTTGCCCGGCTTGGCCTTCACGCGTTGGTACGGTTCGACAGCGTAGCCCCACCCGAGGACGGCGAACGCCGCCTCTACGAAAGCCTGGCCCTGCTGCTGGAAAGCGCCCGCCCGGCCTTGCAACGGCTGATCGACGACCAGCAGGCCCAACGCCTGGCTCGCCAGCACAGCGGCAAGCGCCTGATTGCCGAGCTGCTGCTGGACTGCGCTGCCTGCCGGCGCAGCGTCGATGCCGAACCGGCGGCCGAAGCCCGGGCCATCGAAGCGCTGCGCCAGGATATTCGTCAGCGTGAGCAACGGTGTGTCGAAGCCCTGCTCAAGCTGTATGCCTTCCGCCGCGACGATGCCCACGCCAGCGACCTGCCGCTGCTGGATGGGCGCTGGGGCGATGACCTGTTCAACCCCGAAACCTTGAAGCTGCTGGGCGTACGCCTGGGCAGCGGCGTAGCCGCCGGCGCAGCGGCAGGTGCCGGGGTCGACTTGCTGGTTGGCGGGCTTACCCTGGGGGCAGCGGCACTGGCCGGGGCGCTGGCCGGCGGTGCGTTGCAGACGGCGCGCAACTATGGCGCGCGCTTGCTGGGCAAACTCAAGGGCAAGCGCGAGTTGACCGTGGACGATACGGTGTTGCGCTTGCTGGCCTTGCGTCAGCAGCAGTTGATGGTGGCCCTGGACAGCCGCGGGCATGCAGCGCAGGACAGCATCAGGCTGGGTGAACTGGATGAAAAGGCCTGGCGTGAGGGCAAGCTGCCAGAGGCACTGGTCAGGGCGCGGGCGCATCCACAGTGGTCCACCCTGAACCCGGGGGCGAAGCTGAACCAGGCCGAGCGCCAGGAACAGCTGGAGGCGCTGGTGTCTCAGTTTTGAACGGGCGGCGAGCCTGAACCGCCCCATACGCACCAGGCAGGCCTTTATTTGCGCAGCAGGCGCAAACCGTTGAACACCACCAGAAGGCTCACGCCCATGTCGGCAAATACCGCCATCCACATGGTGGCCATGCCGGCAAAGGTGATCGCCAGGAATATGGCCTTGATGCCCAGCGCCAGAACGATGTTCTGCAGCAGGATCGCCCCGCTTTGCCGCGACAACCGAACGAAGGCCGGGATTTTCCGCAAGTCATCGTCCATCAGCGCCACATCGGCGGTTTCGATGGCGGTATCGGTGCCGGCCGCGGCCATGGCGAAACCGATCTCGGCACGGGCCAGTGCCGGCGCATCGTTGATGCCGTCACCGACCATACCCACCCGGTGGCCCTGGGCGTACAAGGCCTCAATGCTTTGCAGTTTGTCGGCCGGCAGCAGGTTGCCCTCGGCGCGGTCGATGCCTACCACGGCGGCAATGGCCTGGGCGGTGTGCGGGTTGTCACCGGTCAGCATCACCGTCTTGATGCCCAGCTCATGCAGTTCGGCAATCGCCTGACGGCTGCTTTCCTTGACCGTGTCGGCCACTGCAAACAGCGCCAGCGGGCCGCTGCGGTCGAGTAGCAGGACCACGGTCTTGCCCTGGCGCTCCAGCCCATCCAGGCGGGCCTCCAACTCGGGCGAACACAGCCCCAGCTCCTCGACCAGGCGGTGATTGCCCAAGTGGTAGACCTGGCCGTCGATGGTGCCACGCACGCCCCGCCCGGCCAGGGCGGCAAAGTCGTCTACCTCGCTCAAGGCCAGGCCTTGCTGCCTGCCGAACTGGGCGATGGCTCGCGACACCGGGTGGTCCGAACGCTCGCCCAGGCTGGCGGCCAAGGCCTGGGCGCGGCCTTCGAACAGCGGCGCCAGCACCTCGGCGTCGGTCTGGGCAGGTTTGCCATGGGTGATGGTGCCGGTCTTGTCCAGGGCCAGGAAGTCCAGGTGGCGGCCGCCTTCCAGGTAGATGCCCCCCTTGACCAGAATACCCTTGCGCGCAGCGGCGGCCAGGCCGCTGACGATGGTCACCGGGGTGGAGATCACCAGGGCGCACGGGCACGCCACTACCAGCAGCACCAAGGCGCGGTACACCCAGTCGAACCAGGCACCGGCCATGAACAGCGGCGGCACCGCCGCCACGGCCAAGGCGATGGCGAACACCACCGGCGTGTAGATGCGCGAGAAGCGGTCGACGAAGCGCTGGGTCGGCGCCCGTGCCCCTTGCGCCTGCTCCACAGCCTTGATGATCCGGGCCAGGGTCGACTGCCCGGCAGCAGCGGTCACGCGAAACTCCAGCGCCCCTGCCTGGTTGATGGTGCCGGCAAACAACTTGTCGCCGACCGCCTTCTCCACGGGCAGGCTTTCGCCGGTGATCGGCGCCTGATCGACGCTGGATTGCCCGCTGGTCACTTCACCGTCCAGGCCAATGCGCTCGCCAGGGCGCACCCGCACCTGTGCACCGATGGCTACCTCACGCACTGGCACTTCACGCCACTGGCCATCGGCTTGCTGCACCGTCGCCATGTCCGGCGTCAGTTGCATCAGGCCGCTGATGGCATTGCGCGCACGGTCCAGCGAGCGGGCTTCGATCAGCTCGGCGATGGTGAACAGCACCATCACCATGGCTGCCTCCGGCCACTGCCCGATCAGTACCGCACCCGTGACGGCGATGCTCATCAGTGCGTTGATGTTGAGGTTGCGGTTTTTCAGGGCGATCCAGCCCTTTTTATAGGTGCCCAGACCGCAGCCGAGTATGGCTGCGAGTGCCAGCGCGGCCACCACCCACTCCGGCGCAAGCGCAGAAAAGTGCACGATTTCCGCGGCGATTGCCGCAGTACCCGCCAACGCCAGCGGCCACCAACGGGTTTTCGCCGGTGCCGATGCGCTGGCGCTGCCGTCGTCTTCGGCGCCCAGCGGCTCGGCTTTCATGCCCAAGCTGTCGATAGCCCGCTCGATTTCGGCGGTACCACCCAAGGTGTGGCGCACGCCAAGCACGCGGTTGATCAGGTTGAATTCCAATTGCTCGACGCCAGCCAGCTTGCCGAGCTTGTCCTGGATCAAGGTCTGCTCGGTGGGGCAGTCCATGGCATCGATGCGGAAGCGGCTGAGGCGCGCGTGGCCACTGGCCTGCTCGCTCAACTGCACCAGCGCCGGCGCAGCTTCGGCACTGCAGCAGCTGTGCCCATGGGCAGCATGGCCATGGTCGTCTTCGCCATGGGCATGATCGTGGTGGTGACCGTGCTTGTGTTCGTGGCTGACAGGCTGGTTCATGGGGGGTCCTTAAAGTGAGCCTGTTGCCAAGTGAACACCCTGTAGCCACTATAGGGTCAAGCCATTAGCGGGGAATTTGGTAATGAAGATCGGTGAACTGGCCAAAGCCACCGACTGCGCGGTGGAAACCATCCGCTACTACGAGCGGGAAAACCTGCTGCCCGCACCTGCGCGCAGCGACGGCAACTACCGCCTCTACACCCAGGCGCATGTCGAGCGGCTGACGTTCATCCGCAATTGCCGCACGCTGGACATGACCCTCGATGAAATCCGCAGCCTGCTAAGCCTGCGCGACAGCCCGGCTGGCGCGTGCGGCAGCGTCAACGCGCTGATCGACGAGCATATCGAGCATGTGCAGGCGCGCATCGACGGGCTGGTAGCGTTGCAGGCGCAGTTGATGGAACTGCGCCGGCGCTGCAGCGCACAGGGGGCAGAATGCGCGATCTTGCAGCAACTGGAGACGAATGGTGCGGTAACGGTGCCGGAAACCGAGCATTCGCACGTGGGCCGCAGCCACGGGCATTGAGGAACACGATCTACCGTGGGAGCGGCTTCAGCCGCGAACACCGGCAAAGCCGGTGCCAGCCACCGCGTCGCCTGCTTCGCGGGCACGCCCGCTCCCACAGGTTAGGGTGCTGGCTTCAAGCTCACGCTACAGATGTAGGAGCGGCCTTGTGTCGCGAAAGGGGCGCAAAGCGCCCCGGCCATCCAGGTACCTACACCGCCATCGGTGCCGTCATCGGCGCATGGTGCTCATAGCCTTCCAGCCAGAAATCACTCGGCTCGATCTTCTCCAGCCACTCGGGCTCGTACTTGCCCGTTTCGGCAAACGCCGGCACCCGGTCACTGATCACCAGCTTCGGCGCTTCCAGCGGCTCGCGCTTGAGCTGCTCGTTGAGCATGTCCAGGTGGTTTTCATACACGTGGGCATCGCCGATAAAGTAGGTAAACCAGCGCGGGGTGTACCCGGTCAGGCGGCCGAACAGGGCCAGCAGCGCCGCACCTTCGGTAAGGTTGAACGGTGTCCCCAGGCCCAAGTCGTTGGAACGGATGTAAAGCGTCAGGGAAATTTCCCTGGTCTCGACATTCGGATGGAACTGGTACAGCAGGTGGCACGGCGGCAGCGCCATCTCGTCGAGCTGCGCGCAGTTCCAGCCGTGGAACAGGATGCGCCGGCTGCCCGGGTCGTTGGCGATGGTGTCCAGGCACTGGCGCACCTGATCGATAGCCTTGTACAGGATGACGAAGGCGACACCGTCTTCCTCGTCCTGGGCAATACGGCGGAAGCCCGCCTGCTCGGCCATGGCGATAGCGGCGGGGTTGCCCAGCGGGATGCGCTTGTAGCCAGGCCACTGGCGCCATTGCACGCCATAGATTTCACCCAGGTCATCATGGCCCTGGCGGAACGGGTTGGCCAACCACTGGGCGTTTTCGTTGGCATTCTGGTCCCACACCTTGCAGCCCAGCTCGCGGAACTCACCGGCGTTCTTCACGCCGCGCAGGAAGCCGACCATCTCGCCGATCGCCGACTTGAACGCCAGCTTGCGCGTGGTAATGGCCGGGAAGCCCTTCTGCAGGTCGAAACGCAGCATCGCACCCGGCAGGCTGATGGTGCGGATGCCGGTGCGGTTGCCCTGCAGCGTGCCGTTTTCGATAACGTCGCGGACCAGGTCCAGATACTGTTTCATGGCTTACCTGTAGCAGATACGGCAGGGGGATCGCCCCTGCCGTGGGATTAATCAGGCGGGATTCGCCGTGGGCTTGCGATTATAAGCCCACCAGATCAGGCCGAGGCCAGCGAGGATCATCGGCACGCAGAGAATCTGACCCATGGTCAGCCAGCCCCACGCCAGATAGCCCAGCTGGGCGTCCGGTACGCGAACGAACTCGACGATGAAACGGAAAATGCCATAGAACAGCGCGAACATCCCGGACACGGCCATGGTCGGCCGCGGCTTGCGCGAGAACAGCCAGAGGATCACGAACAGAGCCACGCCTTCCAGCGCAAATTGGTAGAGCTGCGACGGGTGGCGCGGCAGTTGCGCGGGGTCGCTGAAGGGCGGGAAGATCATCGCCCACGGCACGTCGGTCGGCTTGCCCCACAATTCGGCGTTGATGAAGTTGCCGATACGCCCGGCGCCCAGCCCGATCGGCACCAGCGGCGCGACAAAGTCCATCAGCTCGAAGAACGACTTGTTGTTGCGCTTGCCGAACCACAGGGCTGCCAGCATCACCCCAATGAAGCCGCCGTGGAACGACATGCCACCCTTCCACACTTCGAAGATCAAGGTCGGGTTGGCCAGGTAGGCGTGCAGGTCGTAGAACAGCACGTAGCCCAGGCGGCCACCGACGATTACCCCCATCGACAGCCAGAACACCAGGTCGGAGAGCTTTTCACGGGTCCAGGTCGGGTCGAAACGGTTCAGCCGACGGGAGGCCAGCAACCAGGCGCCACCGATGCCGATCAGGTACATCAGGCCGTACCAGTGAATTTTCAGCGGGCCAATGGCCACGGCCACGGGGTCTATCTGCGGGTAAGGCAGCATGGAACTTCCTCTCGATTCAAATCAAAAAGCTGAGGCCAACACAGAACAGCAGGGCTGCGAACAGGCGTTTCAACAGGCGCGGCGACAGCTTGTGCGCCAGGCGCGCGCCAAAGCGCGCGAAAAACATGCTGGTCACGGCAATGCCGACCAGCGCCGGCAGGTACACGTAACCCAGGCTGTGGGGCGGCAGGTGCTGCTCATGCCAACCTAGCAGCATGAAGCTCAAGGCACTGGCCATGGCGATCGGCAGGCCGCAGGCAGAGGATGTGGCCACTGCCTGTTGCATGGGCAGGCTGCGCGAGGTCAGGAAAGGCACGGTCAGCGAGCCACCCCCAATGCCGAAAATGGCCGAGGCCCAACCGATCACCCCACCCGCGCCGACCAGCACAGGCTTGCCAGGCACACCATGGCTGGCCTTGGGCTTGAGGTCCAGGGCCATTTGCGCAGCGATGACCAGTGCGAAGACACCAATGATCTTTTGCAGGAGCGGGCCCTGGATCAGCGAGGCGGTCTTGGCGCCGACCCCGGCCCCCAGGAGGATGCCCAGGGTCATCCAGGCGAATATCGGCCATTGCACCGCACTCTTGCGGTGGTGTTCGAGCACGGCATTGATCGAGGTGAACACGATGGTCGCCAACGACGTACCCACCGCCAGGTGGGTCAGTACCGAGGCGTCGAAACCCTGCAGGGTGAAGCTGAACACCAGCACCGGCACGATGATGATGCCGCCGCCCACGCCGAACAGCCCCGCCAGCACGCCGGCACAGGCGCCCAACAGCAGATAGAGCACGAATTCCATTCGGCATCCCCGAGAAATCAATCCGGCATGGTAACGGAAGCCGGGTTCGAGGCTCTAGTGAAGTCTGTGTCAGGATGGATCCTGCCCGCAGCTGTGGGTACAGTGGCAGAAAACACAGAGGCCTGACCGATGTGCCTGATCGTATTCGCCTGGCGGCCGGGGCACGCCCTGCCGCTGATCGTCGCGGCCAACCGCGACGAATTCTACGCCCGCCCTGCCCAGGCCCTGGCGGCCTGGGAGGATGCGCCCGGGGTGCATGCCGGGCGGGACCTGGAGGCCGGTGGCACCTGGCTGGGTGTGGGCCCACAGGGGCGCTTTGCAGCGCTGACCAATATCCGTGACCCGCGGCAGGCGCAGGGGCCCCGCTCGCGCGGCGAGCTGGTGGCGGGGTATTTACGGGGTGAGCTGGGGGTTGAGGCTTACCTGGACGAGGTGGCCAGCCGTAGCGGGCAGTATTCGGGGTTCAACCTGCTGGTGGGTGATGGGCGCCAGCTGGGTTACCTGCATGGCCCAGACGTGGCGCCGCGCCTGCTGGAAGCCGGGGTGTACGGGCTGTCCAATGCCGGGCTGGATACCCCATGGCCAAAGCTGGTGAAGGCGCGAAGCGGGCTGCAGAGGTTGCTGGAAACGCCGGAGCCGCCACAGTTGCTGGCGCTGCTGGCCGATGGCGAGCCTGCAGCTGACGGGGAGCTACCGGACACAGGCGTGGGCATGGCGACCGAGAAGCTGCTGTCGAGTGTGTTTATTGCCAGCCAGAGTTATGGGACACGCGCGAGTACTGTGCTGATTGTGGATGATCAGGGCAGAAGGCGCCTGATCGAGCGCAGTTTCGGGCCGTTTGGAGGGCACCTGGGGGAGGTTGAGCTGTCGGTCTGAACAGCGCCTTCGTGGGAGCGGGCGTGCCCGCGAAGAGGCCCGAACAGGCACCCCCCCTTACAGGGTTTTATTGGCTCCAGGCCCGATCATCCGCGCCAGCCCCAGGTTTTTCAGCGCCAGCTGCAACGAGCTGTGGATAACCTGCGGGTTGTCGTGGCTCAAGGCTTCGACCAGCAGCTCCTTGGCCTTGCCCATGTTCACCTGGCGCAGCATCCACTTCACCTTGGGCAGGTTGGTGGCGTTCATCGACAGGCTGTCGAAGCCCATCGCCATCAACAGGATCGCTGCCGCGGGGTCACCCGCCATCTCGCCGCAGATGCTGACCGGCTTGCCCTCGCCATGGGCATCACGCACCACGGTGTTCAGCGCCTGCAGCACCGCCGGGTGCAAGTAGTCGTACAGGTCGGCGACCCGTGGGTTGTTGCGGTCCACGGCCAGCAGGTACTGGGTAAGGTCGTTGGAACCGACCGACAGGAAATCCACCTGCCGCGCCAACTCCTTGGTCTGGTACACCGCCGCAGGGATCTCCACCATGACGCCAACCGGCGGCATCGGCACGTCGGTGCCTTCGTCGCGCACCTCGCCCCAGGCCCGGTGAATCAGGTGCAGCGCCTCTTCCAGCTCGTGAATACCGGAAATCATCGGCAGCAGGATGCGCAGGTTGTTCAGGCCCTCGCTGGCTTTGAGCATGGCGCGGGTCTGCACCAGGAAGATTTCCGGGTGGTCGAGGGTCACACGGATGCCGCGCCAGCCGAGGAACGGGTTGTCTTCTTTGATCGGGAAATAGGACAGCGCCTTGTCGCCACCAATGTCGAGGGTGCGCATGGTCACCGGCAGTGGGTGGAAGGCCGCCAACTGCTCACGGTAGATGGCCAGCTGCTCTTTTTCGCTGGGGAAGCGCTGGTTGATCATGAACGGCACTTCGGTGCGGTACAGGCCCACCCCTTCGGCACCGCGTTGCTGGGCCCGGGCCACATCGGCCAGCAGGCCGGTATTGACCCACAACGGCATGCGGTGGCCGTCGGGGGTGATGCAGGGCAGCTCGCGCAGGGCATCCAGGCCCTGGGCCAACTGGCGCTCTTCCTCGACCACGTCGCTGTATTGCTTGCGCAGCACTTCGCTCGGGTTGGTGAACACCTCGCCCTTGTAACCGTCGACGATCAGCTCGATGCCGTCGACCTTGGAGTAAGGCAGGTCGACCAGGCCCATTACCGTGGGGATACCCATGGCACGGGCCAGGATGGCAACGTGGGAGTTGCCCGACCCCAGTACCGACACCAGGCCGACCAGCTTGCCTTCCGGCACTTCGCCGAGCATTGCCGGGGTCAGCTCTTCACTGACCAGGATGGTGTTGTCGGCGTAGACCAGCGACTGCGAGCGGGCCTCTTGCAGGTAGGCCAGCAAACGCCGGCCCAGATCCTTCACGTCGGAGGCACGCTCGCGCAGGTAGTCGTCGTCCATCAGCTCGAAACGGTTGACGTGCTCGCCGACCACCTGGCGCAGGGCGCCCTGGGCCCACTGGCCGGTCTTGATGACCGCGGTCACCTCGCCGCCCAGCGCTGCGTCTTCGAGCATCATCAGGTACACATCGAAAAGAGCGCGCTCTTCCGGGCGCAGCTGCGTCGCCAGTTTGGCCGACAGCTTGCGCATGTCTTCGCGCACGCCTTCAAGGGCGTTTTCGAACAGCTTGAGCTCGGCGTCGATGTCATCGACGGCCTTGTCGGGCACCACTTCGAGGTCGGCAGGCGGCAACATGACCACGGCACGCCCTACGGCAGCGCCTGGCGAGCCAGGCACGCCGACGAAACGCGCTTCCTGGATGCCCTTGCCCTGCCGGCCCAGGCCACGGATCGAGCCGGTGGCCTCGGCGTGGGCGATAACCCCGGCAAGCTGGGCGCTCATGGTGACCAGGAACGCTTCTTCGCCCTCGTCGAACTGGCGGCGCTCCTTCTGCTGGATGACCAGCACCCCGACCACGCGGCGGTGGTGAATGATCGGTGCACCCAGGAACGAGGCGAATCGCTCTTCGCCAGTTTCGGCAAAGTAGCGGTAACGCGGGTGGTCGGCGGCGTTTTCCAGGTTCAGCGGCTCTTCGCGGGTACCGACCAGGCCGACCAGACCTTCGTTGGGCGCCATGCTGACCTTGCCGATGGAGCGTTTGTTCAGGCCTTCGGTGGCCATCAGCACGAAGCGATTGGTTTCCGGATCAAGCAGGTACACCGAGCAGACCTGGCTGCCCATGGCCTCCTTGACGCGCAAGACAATGATCCCCAACGCCGACTTGAGATCTTTGGCGGAGTTTACTTCCTGGACGATCTTGCGCAGCGTATTGAGCATGGCTCGGGGTCGAACTCCGTCGTCAGTCGCGCGTCAGAAGACGCGGTGCTAGCTCTTTCAGGGCGCGCCGGTATACCTCGCGCTTGAATGTCACAACCTGGCCCAGCGGGTACCAATAGCTCACCCAACGCCAGCCGTCGAACTCCGGCTTGCCGGTGAGGTCCATTCTTACCCGTTGTTCGTTGCTGACCAGGCGCAGCAGGAACCACTTCTGCTTCTGGCCGATGCACAGCGGCTGGCTGTGGGTCCGCACCAGGCGCTGCGGTAAACGATAACGCAACCAGCCACGGGTGCAGGCAAGAATTTCCACATCATCGCGTTCAAGGCCAACTTCTTCGTTCAGCTCGCGGTACAGGGCATCTTCCGGCGTTTCGTCAGGGTTGATTCCACCCTGGGGAAATTGCCAGGCATCCTGGTTGATCCGTCGAGCCCATAGCACCTGCCCGGCATCATTCGTGAGAATGATCCCGACATTGGGGCGAAAACCATCCGGGTCGATCACGGCAGCAACCTCGCAAACGCATGTCACCGCATTGTTCCACAAAGCTTGCGAGCGCAGCAACGCGCCCGCCACGCTTATGTGCCGCGGCGTGAAAACTCCTTGTTCGGTGAAGGCAAGGTGATGCTGGCAAGCGTTGGCCGCTGCTGCGTCAGACTGGCTTGGCGCCCATCAGCCCGGCGATGGACAGCAGGCAGACGCCACTGAACACCGCCAGCGCCAAGGTGAAGCGCAACCCTACCGGCTCGGCCTTGCGCAGCCGGTTAAGCCGCACCAGCAGCGACCACATGGCAAACGCACCAAGCGTATAGATGACGCTGGACGCCAGCACCCAGGTCTGCCCCAGCGGCCAGCCGACCAGGTGCACCAGCCACCAGCCGGTGAAGGGCATGCTTACCAGGCACAGCACCATTACCAGCCACACGAACACCAGCGGCCGGCGCAGCAGCTTGGCATAGGCCTGCGCATCGCCCTGGCGGCGGGCGCGCACGGTCCACACCGCCAGGCCCAGGGCACCCAGCAGCAGGAGTGCAGTGGCGATGATGTGCAGTGTTTTCAGGGTGGTCAGATGTTCCATGTGTGCGTTGTCCTTGAGCAGGCCTTAGGCCCAGCTTAGCTGCTCAGCCCAGGAACAGCTTGTAAGCCGGGTTCTCGGTTTCGTCCCAGTAGGGGTAACCAATCTTGGCCAGTGCCGCTGGCACCAGGTGGCGCTCGTCTTCCGGCACCTGCAGGCCCGCCACCACACGCCCGTCTGCCGCGCCGTGGTTACGGTAGTGGAACATCGAGATATTCCAGCGCCCACCCAGCTTGTCGAGGAAATTGAACAGCGCCCCCGGCCGTTCCGGGAACTCGAAGCGCAGCACCATTTCATCGCTGGCGCCAGCCGAGTGGCCGCCGACCATATGACGAATGTGCAACTTGGCCAGCTCGTTGTCGGTCAGGTCCGTTACCGGGAAGCCCTGCTCGCCCAAATGCTGCACCAAGGCTGCGCGCGGGTCGTTTTCCGGGTGGGTCTGCACGCCCACGAAGATATGCGCCTCGTCCGAGGTGTGCTTGCGGTAGTTGAACTCGGTGATCTGGCGTTTGCCAATCGCCTGGCAGAACGCCTTGAAGCTGCCCGGGCGTTCAGGAATGGTAACGGCGATGATCGCCTCGCGCTTTTCACCCAGTTCGGCACGCTCGGCCACATGGCGCAAGCGGTCGAAATTGACATTGGCGCCGGAGTCGATTGCCACCAGGGTCTGGCCGGTCACGCCGTACAGTTCGACGTAACGCTTGATGCCCGCCACACCCAACGCGCCGGCAGGCTCGGTGATCGAGCGGGTATCGTCGTAGATATCCTTGATTGCGGCACAGATTTCATCGGTGCTGACCGTGACCACTTCATCCACATGGTGGCGGCAGATATCGAAGGTGTGCTGGCCGATCTGCGCCACCGCCACGCCGTCGGCGAACAGCCCGACCTGCGGCAGCACCACGCGCTCACCCGCGGCCATGGCCGCCTGCAGGCAGTTGGAGTCATCCGGCTCAACACCAATGACCTTGATATCCGGACGCAGGTACTTCACGTAGGCGGCAATACCGGCGATCAGGCCACCGCCGCCCACCGGCACGAAGATCGCGTCCAGCTGGCCAGGGTGCTGGCGCAGGATTTCCATGGCCACGGTGCCCTGCCCGGCGATGGTGTGCGGGTCATCGTAAGGGTGGACATAGACCAGGCCCTTTTCATCGACCAGCTTCAGCGAATAAGCCAGCGCCTCGGGGAACGAGTCGCCATGCAGCACCACCTTGCCGCCACGCGAGCGCACGCCTTCGACCTTGATCTCCGGGGTGGTCTTGGGCATCACGATGGTGGCCTTGATGCCCATTTCCCGCGCGGCCAGGGCCAGACCCTGGGCGTGGTTGCCGGCCGAGGCGGTGACCACGCCGCGGGCCAGTTCTTCCGGGGTCAGCTGGGCCAGCTTGTTGTACGCCCCGCGGATCTTGAACGAGAACACCGGCTGCAGGTCTTCGCGCTTGAGCAGAATCTGGTTGCCCAGGCGCTTGCTCAGTTGCCCGGCGCTCTGCAACGGGGTTTCGACGGCAACGTCATAGACGCGCGAGGTGAGGATCTTCTTGACGTACTGTTCGAGCATCGGGAAAGCATCACTGGGCAGCGGGACAAGGGCTGGAAGTCTACCCCAGCGCTACGTCGGGCGACCACAGCAAAGCCGTGCGAGCCGTTATACTAGGCAACTTTGAAACCGCCCTGCCCCTTCCGGAGCCCGCATGACCCAGGACCAACTCAAACAGGCCGTCGCCCAGGCCGCTGTCGACTTCATTCTGCCCAAGCTGGATGAAAAGAGCGTCGTCGGCGTCGGTACCGGTTCGACCGCCAACTTCTTCATCAATGCCCTGGCTCAGCACAAGACCGCCTTCGACGGTGCCGTCGCCAGCTCCGAGGCCACGGCCCAGCGCCTGAAGGGGCATGGTATTGCGGTGTACGAACTGAACAGCGTCAGCGAGCTGGAGTTCTACGTGGACGGCGCCGATGAAAGCGACGCGCACCTGAACCTGATCAAGGGCGGCGGCGCAGCCCTGACCCGTGAGAAGATCGTTGCAGCAGTGGCCAAGACCTTCATCTGCATCGCCGATGCCAGCAAGCTGGTGCCGGTGCTGGGCGCCTTCCCACTGCCGGTCGAGGTGATCCCGATGGCCCGTAGCCACGTGGCCCGCCAACTGGTCAAGCTGGGCGGCGACCCGGTGTACCGCGAGGGTGTGGTGACCGACAACGGCAACGTGATCCTCGATGTGTACAACCTGCAGATCACCAACCCGGTGGAGCTGGAAGCACAGATCAACGCCATTGTTGGCGTGGTGACCAACGGCCTGTTCGCGGCGCGGCCGGCGGACCTGCTGTTGCTGGGTACTGCTGAAGGTGTGAAGACCCTGACGGCCAATTAAACCGCTTCGCGGGTAACCCGCTCCTACAGCGATCGCCACTGGCATGGAGCCTGGCGAGCTATCTGTAAGAGCGGGTTTACCCGCGAAGGGCCCTGACAGACGATCAGTCAGCCGGCTGCTTGAACACATAGAACAGGTTCGGCTCACTGACCAGATAAAGGGTTCCCGCCTCGTCCATCGCAATCCCCTCCGCCTGCGGTACGGTCGCCTGCAAGCCCTGGTAGCCCTTGCGCAGCGACAGGGTACTCAGCGGCCTGCCCTCGATATCCAGCTCCAGCAACAGCCGCGACTCGTCGGACAATGCCAGCAGGTGCCCACTGCGCTCATCGAACTGCAAGCTCGACAAGTCCCGCACGAACAACCGTGAATCGCGCTTGCGGTCCTGTACTACATGCACGGCATAGGGCCTTTCCGGGTTGTCATGCGGGAAGCCGTGAACCTCGTAGATGAGCATCGGGTCGCGTTCCTTGGCCACGAACAAGCGCTTGCCCGCTGAGTCGTAGGCCAGCCCTTCGAAGCCTTTGTTGCCGTTCAGGCCAATGCCCAGGCTGAGCTGCTCGGCATCGCCGGCATCAAGGAACAACGTGTCGTCGTCCAGGCGCACCCGGATCAGCCGTTGCTGACGCTCGTCGGAAATCACATAGCTGTTTGGCCCGACATACTCCACGGCCTCCGGGTCGCCGAAGCCCGTCAGCGGCACGCGGCGCAGGATGCGCCCGTCCAGCGACAGCTCGATCAACTCCGAACGGGCGTTGGTGACGGTAAACAGGGTCTTGCGGTCAGGGTCGTAGGTCAGCGCCGATATATCGTCGTTCAACCCTTCGATAGGCTGCGCTTCCAGCACCACCCGGTAGCGCTCCAGGCCCATGCTCTGCTCGGCGGGCTGCCACCAGGTCTTGAAGTTGAACCAGGCGCGCTCGTAAAGGCGGAACTCATGCCCGGCCCAGCCGAGCAGGCACAGGCAGACAACGGCTATTACCAGGGATAGACGAACAAAACCACGCATACAGGCAGACTCGGCACAAGGATGGCGAATCTAACCATGAATGACTGAAATAAAGCTTAATGCCAGCATCCGCAAAAGCGGATTGTTGGCTCAGGGTTTTCTGAAGCGATAGAACAATGCCGGCTCACTGACCATGTACAGATTGCCCTGGTCGTCCATCGCCACCCCCTCGGCCCGCGGGATGGTGCCTTGCAGGCCGTTGAACCCGCCGAGCAAAGTCATGAAGCTGACCTGCTGCCCCTGCTGGTCCAGCTCCAGCAGCATGTTGGAGTCGGCCGACAAGACCAACAGGTGGCCTGTACGCGGGTCGACACCCAGCGCCGAGAGGTTGCGCAAGTCGAGCTGATCGCTTGGCAGCGGCTGCTTGTCGCCCTTGAGCTGGCTGCGGCCATCGGTGTTCCAGGTGTACAGCTTGGGCGGGCGCTCCTCGCCGATGACCAGGCGCTGGTGCAGCGGGTCCCAGGCGACGGCCTCGAAGCCTTTGTTGCTTTTCACCGACTGCCCCAGGTCATAGCTTTTGAAGTCGGCGTGGTTGAGCACCGCCGTGTGCCCGTCCACCTTGACCAGGGTCAGGTCATGCAGGCGCTCGTCGGTGATGGCCAGGTAACCGTCTTCCAGCACGGCAACGCCTTCCGGGTTGTTCCAGCCGTTGAGCGGGATCTTGCGCAGCACATCGCCGTCCAGGCTCAGTTCGACCAGGAACGGGTTCTTGCCCATGACCGCGAACAGCGTCCGGGTCTGCGGGTTGAACGCCACGTCCGACGCTTCGTCATCGTCCATGCCCGGCAGGGGCTTGGCATCGATGTCTACCTGATAATCCGGCAGCCATACGCTTTCGCTGCGCTCGGCGCGGCTTTCAAAACCTTCCTTCAGCCATAGCGCACCACGGTCATCCCAGTGCATCGCCATGGCCACGCCATAGCCAATCACCGCCGCCACCGCCAGGCCAAAGGGCCAGCGCAGGTAGAAACGACGCTTGGGGGTTGCCGGGGCGTTGGGGGGTGATGGCATGCAGCGGTCCTGAAGCAGTGGGCGTAGATGCGCGCATTATCCGCATTCGGTGTGAAAAAAACGCCAAATCCTGCCTGGACGCGCATTCTTTGTGGGAGCGGCCTTGTGTCGCGGAAAGGGGTGCGAAGCGCCCCCGGGATTCATGCGTCAAGCACCTATTGCCGGGGCCGCACTGCGGCCCTTTCGCGACGCAAGGCCGCTCTCACAGGGCTCAGAGCACCCGGCTTTCGAAGCGGCTGACACCCGGCAGTTCCAGCACCAGCTCGTCACCGACATTGAACGGCCCCACGCCCGCCGGGGTGCCGGTGAGGATCACATCCCCCGCCAGCAGCGAAAAATTCGCGGCCATGTGCTGAATCATCGGCACGATAGGGTTGAGCATCATTGCGCTGTTGCCGTCCTGGCGTACTTCGCCGTTCACCGTCAGCCGTACCGGGATGTCGGTCACGTCCGGGAAGCTGGCAGCCGAGACGAACGGCGGCAGTACGCAGGCACCGTCGAAGCTCTTGGCCAGCTCCCATGGCAGGCCTTTTTCCTTCAGTTTGGCCTGCACGTCGCGCAGGGTCAGGTCCAGGGCCGGGGCGTAGCCGGATATGGCGTCCAGCACCTCTTCCTCGCTGGGGTGCGAGGACAGTGACTTGCCCAGCAACACGGCGATTTCTGCCTCGTAATGCACCGAACCGCGCTCGGTCGGGATCTTGAAGCCGCCTTGCGCGGCGACCACGCAACTGCCGGGCTTGATGAACAGCAGCGGTTCGCTGGGGATCGGGTTGTCCAGTTCCTTGGCGTGTTCGGCATAGTTACGGCCAATGCACACCACCTTGCCCAACGGGAAGTGGATGCGCGTGCCGTCTACATACTGGTGCTGGTAACTCATGGCCGACTCCTTTGCATGCTGCTTTTTATTCAGGAGCGAAGATCTTACCCGGATTCATGATGCCGTTAGGGTCGAACACGGCCTTAATCGCCTTCATGCAGGCAATTTCTTCGGCCGAGCGGCTGTAGCCCAGGTAGTCGCGCTTGGTCATGCCTACGCCGTGCTCGGCAGAGATCGAGCCGTTGTAGCGTTCGACGATCTCGAACACCCACTTGTTGACCTTGGCGCACGAGGCAAAGAACGCGTCTTTGTCCATGTGCTCGGGCTTGAGGATGTTCAGGTGCAGGTTGCCATCGCCGATATGGCCGTACCACACCACTTCGTAATCCGGGTAATGCTCGGCCACGATGGCATCGATATCGCGCAGAAACGCCGGTACTTTCGAGACCGTGACTGAAATATCGTTCTTGTACGGGGTCCAGTGCGAGATGGTTTCCGACAGGTACTCACGCAGCTTCCACAGGTTTTTCAGCTGGGTTTCGCTCTGGCTCATCACCCCGTCCAGTACCCAGCCCTGCTCGACGCAATGCTCGAAGGTGGCCAGTGCCTGGTTGGCGACTGCCTCGGTGCTGGCCTCGAACTCCAGCAGCGCATAAAAGGGGCAGTCGGTGGCGAATGGCGCCGGCACATCACCACGCGCAAGGATCCTGGCCAGGCCCTTGTCCGAGAAAAATTCGAAGGCCGTGAGGTCGAGCCCGCCCTGGAAGGCGTGCAGCACCGGCATGATCGAGTCGAAGTCCGGCGTGCCCAGCACCATGGCGGTGAGGTTGCGCGGGGCGCGGTCCAGGCGCATGGTGGCTTCCACCACGAAACCCAGCGTGCCTTCGGCGCCAATGAACAGCTGGCGCAGGTCATAACCGGTGGCGTTCTTGATCAGGTCCTTGTTCAGCTGCAGCAACTCGCCCTTGCCCGTCACCACCTTCAGCCCGGCCACCCAATTGCGGGTCATGCCGTAGCGGATCACCTTGATGCCGCCGGCATTGGTGCCGATGTTGCCGCCTATCTGGCTGGAACCGCTGGAGGCGAAGTCTACCGGGTAATACAGGCCCTGCGCTTCGGCGTAGCTTTGCAACTGGCGGGTGACCACCCCGGGCTGGCAAACCACCGTGCGGTCGAAGGCATTGAAGTCGAGAATCCGGTTCATGTTGTCGAAGGCCACCACGACTTCGCCATTGGCCGCCACGGCCCCCGCGGAGAGCCCGGTGCGCCCACCCGACGGCACCAGCGCCACCCTGTGCGCATTGGCCCAACGGACAATGGCCTGCACCTGCTCGATGGTCTTGGGCAGCACGATGGCGCTGGGCGCCGGTGCATAGTGCTTGGTCCAGTCCTTGCCATAGGCGTCGAGGGATGCCGGGTCGGTCAGGACCTTGCCAGGGTCGACAAGGGTCATCAGTTCTTCAATTGCAGCGGGGTGGGTCATCGCTGGAACTCTCGACTTATTCATAGTCACCCTGAGCACTCTTCACCTGTCGGGATAAGCTCAGATTGTGTCGCGTATGCTAGCATAGCGCTCCCGCTGTTCATGCTAAGGCCGCCCTCGCGCCTGGCATCACCCCTCGCCATTTTTTCTCCGGGATACAGGTTTACGCAGATGAGCAAGACTTCTCTCGACAAGAGCAAGATCCGGTTCCTTCTTCTTGAAGGTGTGCACCAGAACGCGGTCGATACCCTCAAGGCCGCCGGCTACACCAACATCGAATACCTCACTGGTTCGTTGCCGGAAGCCGAGCTGAAGGAAAAGATCGCCGATGCCCACTTCATTGGCATCCGTTCGCGCACCCAGCTCACCGAAGAGATCTTCGACTGCGCCAAGAAACTGGTCGCCGTTGGCTGCTTCTGCATCGGCACCAACCAGGTAGACCTGGAAGCTGCCCGCGAGCGCGGTATCGCCGTGTTCAACGCGCCCTACTCCAACACCCGCTCGGTCGCCGAGCTGGTACTGGCCGAAGCGATCCTGCTGCTGCGTGGCATCCCAGAGAAAAACGCCTCCTGCCACCGTGGCGGCTGGATCAAGAGCGCAGCCAACTCGTTCGAGATTCGCGGCAAGAAACTCGGCATCGTCGGCTACGGCTCGATCGGTACCCAGCTGTCGGTCCTGGCCGAAAACCTGGGCATGCAGGTCTACTTCTACGACCCGCTGACCAAGCTGCCACTGGGCAACGCCGTACAGGTCACCAGCCTGCACGAACTGCTGGGCCTGGCCGACATCGTCTCGCTGCACGTGCCTGAGCTGCCCTCCACCCAGTGGATGATCGGCGAGAAGGAAATCCGCTCGATGAAGAAGGGCGCGATCCTGATCAACGCCGCCCGTGGCACCGTGGTCGAGCTGGACCACCTGGCCGCCGCCATCAAGGACAAGCACCTGATCGGCGCTGCCATCGACGTGTTCCCGGTCGAGCCACGCTCCAACGACGAAGAGTTCGAGAGCCCGCTGCGCGGCCTGGACAACGTGATCCTCACCCCGCACATCGGTGGTTCCACTGCCGAAGCCCAGGCCAACATCGGCCTGGAAGTGGCCGAGAAGCTGGTCAAGTACAGCGATAACGGTACTTCGGTGTCTTCGGTCAACTTCCCTGAGGTGGCACTGCCAGCGCACCCAGGCAAGCACCGCCTGCTGCACATTCACGAAAACATCCCGGGCGTACTCAGCGAGATCAACAAGGTATTCGCCGAGAACGGTATCAACATCTCCGGTCAGTTCCTGCAGACCAACGAGAAAGTCGGTTACGTGGTAATCGACGTAGACGCCGAGTACTCCGACCTGGCGCAAGAAAAACTGCAACAGGTCAAAGGCACCATCCGTTCCCGCGTACTGTTCTGAGTTTGCTTGCAGCATGAAAAAGGGAGGCCCTGGTGGCCTCCCTTTTTTTTGCCGGTGGAAGCGGCGTCGCCTGCTCTCACAGGATCACCGCAAACCCGAAGCTTGCGGCCCCCCCTGTGGGAGCGGGCGAGCCCGCGAAAAGCCCAACACCTATTTCACGTCGACAGTAATCTTCTGCGACTCGACGCTCGGCTTGAACGGCACGTGATACTGGTCACCCAGCACCAGTTGCAGGGTGTGCTTGCCCGGGGTCAGGGTAATGCTGGTTTCGGTCTGTGCCTTGCCGAAATGCAGCACCTGCGGCCCGGCTGGCAGTGCGGTGCCGGCCTCTGGCATCAGGCTGGTCGGCAGCGGCATGTCGGCGACGGGCTCTTTGTCCACATCCACCAGCAAGTGGTGGTGGCCGGTGTGCGGGGTCTGGTCACCAGCAGGCTTCAGGCCCATGCCTTCAATGCCGAACTTGACGGTAAAGGTCTTGTCGACGGTGGCACCATCGGCGGGGGAAACGATGAAGACCTTGGCATCCTTGGGCGGCTCCTGGCTCTTCAGGGCGTCTGCGGCACTGGCCAACACCGACGCTCCCATCAGCAAACCGGCAACGGCAGCACGCGAAAATAGGCTGTTCATTCACTTCTCCTGTGATTCACTCATTGACCGCAGCTTGTCATCCAACAGCGGCGGTAGTTCACCTTAGTTGAAATATGCGCCAAGGTGTTCACGTTGCCTGACAGAAAAATTTGAGTCAGGGTTAAACAATGCCGAGGCGCCAAGGTCTTAGGCTGCGTTCGATCATGGCGAGGAATAAAGCCATGACGAAAGTTATTCACCTGTAAAAGAAAAAGGGGCCTTCAATGCGTTCGACCATAGGGGTACTGCTGGCAGTACTGATCAGTCCATTGGCCCAGGCGGAGCTGATCGACGAAATCGCCGACCGGGGCGAACTGCGCATTGCCGTACAAGCCGACAACCCGCCTTATGCGTTCAAGCAAGACGAGCGGCTGAGCGGTTTCGATGTGGAATTTGGCCAGGACCTGGCCCGCGAACTGGACCTGCGTGCCGAATTTGTCGAGGCGCCTGCGGACGAGGTACTGCCAGGTGTGGAAAGCGGCAAGTATGATGTCGCGCTGACCCCAGCGAGCGAAGCACTCAAGAGTGACGGTCCGCTTGACGCGAGCCTGCCGTTTGGCGAGAAGAAGCTGGTGATCCCGTTCCAGAAGGACAACCCGGCGTTTGAAAGTGCCGTTAACAATGCGCTGCAGCGGTTGAAGGACAGTGGCCGCACGGCCGAGCTCGAACAGAAGTGGTTCAAGGGTGTGCAGGAGACTGCGGCCGGGCAATGAGGTTTGTGCGGTCTGTGCCGCCCTCATCGCACTACGTGGCTTATTGATTTGGCAGGCAAGCGCTGACCAGCATCTTGGGCAAATCAGAACGGGTCATTGCCACGCCGCCGGAACCAGCCCGTCAACGACAAGCGCTCACGCCCGGCGGGCAGCACTTCGTGAGGCACCTCACCCGACAGGAACACCACCAGGCAACCTGCCAGCGGCTCGACCAGGGGCTCGGCACCGTCGGCGAGGAACATGCGCAGCTGCCCACCATCCTGCGGCTGCCAGTCTTCGTTCAGGTAAAACACCGCCGAGACCATGCGCCGATCATCGTCACGAAAGCGGTCCAGATGCCGGCGATAAAATGCACCGGGTGGGTACAGGGCAAAATGGCACTCGAAATCCTGCAGGCCGAGAAACAGGCCCTGGTTGATGGCCAGCCGTAACTGGTCCATGGCCGCCAGGTACCGGTCGCAAGCCTCGGCCTGGCCAGGGTCGATCCACTGGATCTGGTCGCCGCGAATGGTTTCGCGTACTTCCTGGGCATCACCGCGCCCCACCCCGGCCGGGTTGAGTTCGCCTTCGGCATAACGGCGCCGGCACTCGACCGCCAACGCGCGCGCAAGGTCGACAGGCAGAAACAGCGCCTGTTGGGACCAGCCATGGGTGGCCAGATCGTCAACGACGGCCGCGAGCATCGGGTTTTCGGGGGAAGTATGCATGGCGCGCATCATATCCATTCGCCCTGGCGGCGCACAGCGCCACTTGGCCGAGAAACACGCACATATCTCGACAAACCGGCGCCGGGCCAAGGACAATGGTCGCCTGCCGACAGGAGTCCTGAATGCGCCGTCTGTTTTCCCTGATTCTGCTGATGATCTGCACCACGCCTGTCTGGGCAGATAACCTGGATCAACTGTACAAGGCTGCCGGCTGGCCCGACCAGCGCGCCCACTTCAACGATGCCCTCACCGCCGCCCAGGCGCGCTACCGCAACAGTTTACCGCCCGCCGTGTACCAGGCGCTGGTCGACAACAGCAACCAGCGCTTCCAGGCCCAGGCGGTAGACCGTCGTGCCCAGGCAAAGCTGCGCGCCAGCCTGGCCAACCCGGCACCGGCCCTGGCGTTCTTCCAGTCGCCGCTGGGGCGCAAGGTGGTAGCCGCCGAGCTCAAGGCCACGCGCAAGGATGAACTGGCCAGAAACGCCAAGGGCTTGCCGAAAATGCAGGCCAGCGATGACCGCCTGCTGATCATTGGCCACCTGGCTCAGGCCTTGCCAGCACGCGAAGCCGGCGCCGAAGTCAGCCTGGCCATCGCCGGCGTGGCGGCCGACAGCCTCAGCTCGATGATCCCCGGCCTGTTGGGCGGCGGCCAGGCGCAAGGCCTGCTCGACGGTCAGCGCCAGCGGCTCATGGGGCAAATTGGCGAAGACCTCAACAATACGTTGCTGTACGTGTACCGCGACCTGTCCGACGCCGAGCTGGAAGAGTTCGCCACCTTTGCCGAGTCGCCCGACGGCAAGGCCTACTACCAGGCGGCACTGGCCGCGGTGCGTGCCGGCCTGGCAGTGGGCCAGAGCAGCAACGAGCTGAGGTGATCAGCCCAGGCGCTGGTCGATGAAATCGAAGTAGCGCTGGCGAATGCCTGGCAGCTCGTTGGCCAGGTGGTGACGCGCGTCGGGCAGCATCAGGATCTGCGGCTCAGCGAACTTGGCCTTCAGCACCTCCAGGTTGTATGGCCAATCCACCGTGCCGTCGGCCTCTCCCTGTACGATCAATGGCCGCCGTGTACTTTTGGGCGCAGCCTCGATGCGTTTGACCCAGGCGATCAGGGCACCCACCCAGGCAGTGGGCAGCCGGCGCGGTTGCAGGGGGTCGGCCTGGAGAAACGGCAGGAAGGCAGGGTCGTTGGTATTCTCACTGAAGCGCCGCTCGATACCATTGACGAAATGGCGCAGCACGCGATAGCTGAACTTGGACCAACGCCAGGCACATGGCCGCACCAGTGGCGCCAGCAGAATGACCTGGCCATCCACAGGGCTATGGGCACCTTGGTACAGCAAATGGTCCACCGCGATCGCCCCACCCGTGCTCTGCCCGCACAAATGCCATGGCCGCGGCAGCTGCAACGCACGCGCCTGTTCGAACAGCGCCTGCAGCACCTGCTGGTACACCGCGAAGTCGCTGATGCTCGCCCGCTCGCCGCTGGACAGCCCATGGCCGGGCAGGTCGCAGCTGATGACCGCAAAACCTTGCCCGAGCGCCCACTCGATCACATGCCGATAGAGGCCCATGTGGTCGTAATAGCCATGCAGCAGGAACAGCGTCGCGCTTGGCTGCTCGGGTAGCCAAGCCTGCCCGGCCAACTCGAACCCCGCGGCCTGGAAACCGCCCAGCCAGCTGTGGGCCGACAGGTTCAGGCCATAGAAACGCTGGTAATCCTGCGCTTGAGTCGACAGCGGATGGCGCGCGGTGAACGGCGCCAGGCTGGCACGCAGGCGGTCGGGCTGAAAGTCAGGGGGCATCGGGTACATCCACAGTGAAGCAAGTATTGATCTGGGATATTCAGCTCTGGCCGGCATCGTGGCAAGCTTCGGCCATGCATTACCTGTACTGGCGCTATCGCCGGCAAGCCAGCTCCCATAGGGATATCACCAGGCCTCAGGCCGTTGACAACCTGTGGGGGCTGCCTTGCGGGCGACAGGGCCAGTGAACCCACCACAAAAATACCAGCAGATATCCATGCAAACCCGCCTCGCCAAACCTGCCCTAATGAGCCTCGCCCTGCTGCTCTGCGCCGCCACCCTTTGGCAGGTCTACACCACCTTCCAGGCCCGCTACCTGCGCCCGTTCGACAACCAGGCCACGCTGTTCGACGGCAGCCAGTTGCAGCTCCCCGCCGAGCTGGCCGGCCCGGGCCCGATCCGCGTGGTGCACTTCTGGGACCCGGCCTGCCCGTGCAACGTCGGCAACCAGCAACACCTAGGCGACCTGGTCAGCCAGTTCGCCAAACAGGGCGTGGCCTTCCACGTGCTGCAAAAGCCCGGCAGCCATGGCCAGCTGCCAGCCAACCTCACCGGGCTGCAACCGCTGGGCAGCCTGCCCGGTAGCGAACACCTGCCCGCCTCGCCGGCCGTGGCTATCTGGGATCGGCGAGGTCACTTGGCCTATTTCGGCCCCTACAGCGAAGGCGCTGTCTGCAATGCCAGCAACAGCTTCATCGAACCTATTCTCAAGGCACTGCTCGACGACCGCCAGGTCAGTGCCTCCAATACCCTGGCGGTTGGCTGCTATTGCCCTTGGGCAGGTTGACGCACCCGTGCAGGGTTACCCACCACCGTGGCACCGGCCGGCACATCCCGGGTCACCACGCTGCCGGCACCAACCACCGCGTTATCGCCAATGGTCACACCCGGCAGAATGACCGCCGCACCGCCGATCCACACATTGTTGCCAATGGTCACGGGGCGCCCGCTTTCCAGCCCGCTGCGCCGCACGTCGGGGTCCAGCGGGTGGTCGGCGGCGTAGATCTGCACATTGGGGCCGACCTGGCAGTCATCACCGATAGACACCGGCACCACGTCGAGCATCACGCAATTGAAATTGATGAAGGTGTTGCGGCCGACGCGGATGTTGTAGCCATAGTCGCAGTAGAAGGGTGGGCGGATCACGGTGCCCTCGCCCACATGGCAAAAATGCTCGCGCAGCAAGCCATGACGGGCGTCGTTAAGCAGTTCCACGCTGTTATTGTAGCGGTGCATCCAGTGCTTGCTGGCGATCTGCTCGGCCTGCAATTCAGGGCAGCCAGCGTGGTAGAGCTGGCCGGTAAGCATCTTCTGTTTTTCGCTGAGTGCCATGGAAACTCCTTCCTGGGGCAGTGCTCGTTCGCGCATCCACCCAAGGTCGGACCCTTTTTTTTCGTAGATTGCTCAAGGAGTCTGCATGAAGCGCAGCCTGACCCTACTGGCCGTGGTTGTTGCCGTGGCCGCTGGCGCTGGTTACTGGTATGCACAGGGCAAGCTGCCACAGCGTGAAGGCGAAGTGGCGATGGCCGGCCTGCAGGCGCCGGTCAGCGTGCGCTACGACAGCCGCGGGGTGCCGCACCTGCAAGCGCAGAACGAGGCGGACCTGTACCGTGCGCTGGGCTATGTGCATGCCCAGGACCGGCTGTTTCAAATGGAGATCATGCGCCGCCTGGCACGTGGCGAACTGGCCGAGGTGCTGGGCGACAAGCTGCTGCCCACCGACACGCTGTTCCGCAGCCTGCGCATACGCGAGCAAGCCGCCCTGATGGCCAGGCGCCAGGACCCGCAATCGCCGGCCGCCCTGGCTTTGCAAGCCTACCTCGACGGGGTCAACCGCTGGCAGGCCAGCCACCCCAAGCCGGTGGAGTTCGACCTGCTCGGTATCACCCCACGCCCGTTCACCGCCGAAGACACCCTGAGTATCGCCGGCTACCTGGCGTACAGTTTTGCCGCAGCGTTTCGCACCGAACCGGCGCTGACCTACATCCGCGACCAGTTGGGCCCTGACTACCTGAACATTTTCGACCTGGGCTGGCAGCCCGAGGGGGCCCTGGGCAAACCGCTGGCGGCGGCCGACTGGCGCAGCCTCGAAGGCCTGGCCCGGCTCAGCCACGAAGCACTGGGCGATGCCGGCATTCCGCAGTTCGAGGGCAGCAATGCCTGGGCCGTCGCCGGTAGCCGCACACGCAGTGGCAGGCCGTTGCTGGCAGGCGACCCGCACATCAGTTTTGCAGTACCGGCGGTGTGGTACGAGGCCGAACTGTCGGCACCCGGCTTCAACCTGTACGGCTACTTTCAGGCGCTCAACCCGTTCGCCCTGCTCGGCCACAACCGCGACTTCGGCTGGAGCCTGACCATGTTCCAGAACGATGA
This sequence comes from Pseudomonas sp. PARCl1, assembly GCF_947311875.1. Taxonomy (NCBI): domain Bacteria; kingdom Pseudomonadati; phylum Pseudomonadota; class Gammaproteobacteria; order Pseudomonadales; family Pseudomonadaceae; genus Pseudomonas; species Pseudomonas sp. PARCl1. The sequence continues at coordinate 219,328 of NZ_CAMZMX010000001.1, read as the reverse complement.
TGTCGACCTGATCGCCGAACGCACCAACCCGGCCGACAGCAACCAGGTCATGGTCGATGGCCGGTGGCACACACTGGAAACCACCCAGCAGCAGATTGCGGTAAAGGGTGAAGCGCCAGTCACCCTCAACCTGCGTCGCTCGCCCCATGGCCCCATCGTCAACGATGTACTGGGCAATATCGCCGGCACCACGCCAGTAGCCCTGTGGTGGGCGTTTCTCGAAACCGAAAACCCGATCCTCGAGGGTTTCTACCAGCTCAACCGCGCCGACTCCCTGGGCAAGATGCGCGAAGCCACAGCCAAGGTCCATGCGCCGGGGCTGAACTTTGTCTGGGCCAACGCCCGCGGTGATATCGGCTGGTGGGCGGCAGCGAAGTTGCCGATACGCCCAGCCGGCGTCGACCCGGCGTTCATCCTCGACGGCGCCAGCAGCCAGGCCGACAAGCTCGGTTTCTACCCCTTCAGCGCCAACCCGCAGCAGGAGAACCCGGCCCGCGGCTATATCGTCTCGGCCAATTACCAACCACCGGCGGCGGTGCCGATACCGGGGTACTACAACCTGCCCGATCGTGGCCGCCAGCTCGATCGCCAGCTGGCCAACCCTGAGGTGAAGTGGGACACCCAGAACAGCCAGGCGCTACAGCTGGACACCACCAGCGGCTATGGCCCGCGCACGCTGGCCCCGCTGCTGGCGACCCTGCGCGCCATAGCCGAAGGTGATGAGGAAAAGGAACTGGTGGAACAACTGGCCGCCTGGGCGGGCGATTACCCGCTGGACTCGACCAGCGCCACCCTGTTCAACCAGTTCCTTTACGAGCTGGCCTACTCGGCCCTGCATGATGAACTGGGCGATACCTGGTTCCCGGTACTGATCAGTACCCGCGCCATCGACGCGGCCTTGCCACGGCTGGCGGCGGATGCCGATTCGCCCTGGTGGAATACCCGGGGTGGCAGCCAGCGCACCGACAGGACCCAAGTGGTGCGTACGGCATGGCACAACAGCCTGAAGCACCTGCGCGACACCCTGGGCGACGACCCGTCGCGCTGGCAGTGGGGCAAGGCCCATACCTTGACCCACAACCACCCCCTGGGGGTGAAAAAGCCGCTGAACCTGCTGTTCAACGTTGGGCCATTCGCCGCCCCCGGTACACATGAAGTACCGAACAACCTGTCGGCGAAAATCGGCCCGGCGCCATGGCCGGTCACCTACGGCCCCTCGACGCGGCGGCTGATCGACTTTGCCGATGCCGGGCAGGCGCTGACCAGCAACCCGGTAGGGCAGAGTGGCGTGCCCTTCGACCGGCATTACGCAGACCAGGCCGAGGGGTATGTGCAAGGGCGGTATCAGAAGGCGCAGATGGGGGTGATTCCGGCGCAGAGCACGCTCAGGCTGGTGCCGGCGCAGTGATTGCTCTGGTTGGTATGTCGCTTTGAGATTGCCGGGGCTGCTTTGCAGCCCATCGCGACACAAGGCCGCTCCTACAAGATGGCGCTTTGGTAGGGGCGCTGCGGCCGGAAGCAAAAACGCCGACACATGGGGGTCGGCGTTTTTTCGTTGACTGCTGGCGGATCAGAACGCCGGCAGTACGGCGCCCTGGTACTTCTTGGCGATGAATTCCTTCACTTGCGGGCTGGTCAGGGCCTTGGCCAGTTTCTGCATGGCATCACTGTCCTTGTTGTCCGGGCGCGCGACCAGGAAGTTCACGTACGGCGAGTCGGCACCTTCGATCACCAGCGCATCCTTGGCCGGGTTCAAGCCGGCTTCGAGGGCGTAGTTGGTGTTGATCATGTCCAGGTCCACCTGGTCCAGCACGCGTGGCAGCATGGCCGACTCAAGCTCGCGGAACTTCAGGTTCTTCGGGTTCTCGGCAATGTCCTTGGGGGTGGCCAGGGCGTTCTTCGGGTCCTTCAGGGTGATCAGGCCGGCCTTCTGCAGCAGGATCAGAGCACGCCCGCTGTTGCTCCCTTCGTTCGGAATGGCAACGGTGGCGCCCTCTTTCAGCTCGCTCAGGCTCTTGACCTTCTTCGAATAGCCACCGAACGGCTCGACGTGCACGCCCACCACGGTTACCAGGTGGGTGCCCTTGCCTTCGTTGAAGCTCTTCAGGTAAGGCAGCGTCTGGAAGTAGTTGGCGTCCAGGCGCTTCTGGTCCACCTGCACGTTCGGCTGCACGTAGTCGGTGAAGACCTTGATCTGCAAGTCCACCCCTTCTTTGGCCAGGGTAGGCTTGATCAGCTCGAGGATTTCGGCGTGCGGTACCGGGGTAGCGGCAACCACCAGTTTCTCGGCAGCGGCGGCCAGGCCGGAAAACGCGAGGGCGGCGGCCAGGGCGGTGGTCAGCAGGGTCTTCTTCATGGTGGTCCTTATTCTGAATCTGGGCCATCGGCGATGGCGAATCGGCTGCCCAACCGCTTCACCAGTGGGCGTGAAGCGGACAATACCTAGAATTTTTATTCCGTAACAATATCTTTTATTTCGCTAGTTATTCCAAAAAATACAGTCACTACGGGTTTTGCTTATGAGCCATGGCTAGCCAGGGGTCTTGGCAGGTCGAGGTCATGGGGCAACAGCTCGTCGCTATCATTTACCAGCAGGGCAAAGTGAATGACATTCTCCAGCTCGCGGGTATTGCCCGGCCACGGGTGGGCTTCCAGCACCTGCTGCGCGGCCTCGCTCACCAGGGGCACCGGGCGCTGCAGCCGGGCACTGTAGATACCCACGAAATACTCGGCCAACGGCAGGATATCGCCTGGCCGCTCGCGCAAGGGCGGCAGCTCCAGCGCGCCTTCATGCAGGTAGTGGTAGAGCCGCTCGTGGAAGCGACCGGCACGCACCACCCGAGCCAAGTCGATACTGCTGGCGGCTACCAGCCGTACATCCACCGGCTGTGGCTGTTGCGCCCCAACACGCATCACCTCACGGTTCTCCAGCGCTGCCAGCAGCTTGCCCTGGATGGCCAGCGGCAAGTCGGCGATTTCGTCCAGGTAAAGCGTGCCGCCGTTGGCCGAGCCAAACCAGCCGGCGCGGCTGCTGGCCGTACCGCCATGGCTGCCAGCGCTATAGCCGAACAACTCGGCGTCGGCATAGGTCGGGCTGATGGCCGCGCAGTTGACCGACACGAACAGCCCGCTACGGTCGCTGGTACGGTGGATTTGCCGCGCCAGCAGCTCCTTGCCGGTACCGGTCTCGCCACGAATCAGCACCGGCAAGGGTTGCGGCGCCAGGAGCTCAAGCTCATCGCGCAGCCGCTGCGAGCGTGGGTCGATGAACACCAATGCCTTGGCACGGATGCTCAAGGGGCTTTTGTCCAGTTCAGGAAAGGTCAGCAGCGGCTGGCCAAACGGGTTTTGAAAAGTCATGAAGAAACTCCCGCCCCAGGCCTGAGGTGGCCGGGCGTACAGGGGCCAATCAGGCGCGGCGCAGTGCGCGCTGCTCGACCCGGCTTTGCAAGCGATACAAGTAGGCGAAGCCTTGTTCCCAGCGCTCATGCCCGGACTTGACGTTGATGTGCCCGGCGTTGCTCAGCAACCCCGCTTCGGCACCCCAGGCCTGGGCCAGGTATAACGCCCGCGGCACGCTCACGGCAGGGTCGTTGTCCGAGCTGACAACCTGGCTGGGAAATGGCAACACCCCGAGCGGAATCGGCGCAAAGTTGCGCAGGGCCGACGCACAGGCGGGCCGCTCGACGTCCGCAGGCGCCACCAGCAACGCCCCCCTCACCCGCCGCAGCAACGCCGGGCTGGCCTGCGCGGCCCAATGGGCGACGGTGATGCAGCCTAGGCTATGGGCGATCAGGATGACTGGCGAGGGCTCGGCGGCAATCGCCTGTTCCAGCGCCTGCACCCAGTCCTGGCGTTGCGGGGTCAACCAGTCATGCTGCTCGACCCGCGCGCTGTTGGGCAGGGTGCGCTGCCAGTGGCTTTGCCAGTGGTTGTCTGGCGATCCTTGCCAGCCCGGCACAATCAGGTATCGAATCGACTCATTGCGCATGGGACGCCTCCAGTAAGTTTGCGTGCTTGGAGGCCAGTATAAAGACGGGGTTATATTCGTAAAGGAATAAGAAGCTATTTATTAATAACCAAAATACCAGTATTGGCGTTGCGTTGCGGTGGGCTGCAAAGCAGCCGCGGCAATCTCACAGGTACAAAAAAGCCCGGGACCAACCCCGGGCTTTGCATCAGCCACCGCGACTCAGATATCCGCCACCTTCTCCCAAACCTTCGGCCGGAAGAACAGCGTCTCCCCACGCGCCAGGCCGGTCAGGCTATCGTGGTCCTTGACCACTTCGGCTTCGATCAACTCGCTCTGCCCTTCCACCTTCAGGGTCACCCGGGTAGTCGCGCCCAACGGCCGAATGTCGCGCACTTCGGCCGCATGGTGGCCTTCGGTTTCATGGCGCGACAAAGACACCTCGTGCGGCCGGAACAGCACATGGTGCCCTTCGCTCAACGCCAGGCGGTTGGAGTCACCGAGGAAGTGGTAGACGAAATCGTTGGCCGGTTGCTCATACACCTCGCCCGGCGAACCGATCTGCTCGATCACGCCTTTGTTCATCACCACGATGCGGTCTGCCACCTCCATGGCTTCTTCCTGGTCGTGGGTGACGAATACCGAGGTCAGGTTGATGTCCTCGTGCAGCCGCGCCAGCCAGCGGCGCAGCTCTTTGCGCACCTTGGCATCCAGCGCACCGAACGGCTCATCCAGCAGCAGCACCTTGGGCTCCACCGCCAATGCCCGGGCCAGGGCGATGCGCTGGCGCTGGCCACCCGACAACTGCTCAGGGTAGCGGTCGGACAACCAGTCCAGTTGCACCATGTTCAGCAGCTCATGCACTTTCTCGGCGATCCTGCTTTCGCTGGGGCGCTCGCCTTTGGGCTTCATGCGCAGGCCGAACGCCACGTTGTCGAACACGCTCATGTGGCGGAACAGTGCATAGTGCTGGAACACGAACCCCACGTTGCGGTCGCGCACGTCGCGGCCCGACACGTCCTCGCCATGGAACACGATGTTGCCCTGGTCCGGGGTTTCCAGGCCGGCGATGATGCGCAGCAGGGTGGTCTTGCCGCAGCCGGACGGGCCGAGCAAGGCCACCAGCTCGCCGCTGTTGATGTCCAGGGTGATGTTGTCCAGGGCCTGGAAGCTGTTGAAGCGCTTGCTGACGTTACGAACTTCGATCGACATGAGTCATTCCTCCGCGGCGCCGTGGCGCAGGCGGTTAATACGGTTCTCGCTCCACTGCTTGAGCAGCAGGATGAAGAGCGCCAGGATCAGCAACAGGCTGGCCACGCTGAAGGCTGCGACGTGGTTGTACTCGTTGTAGAGAATTTCCACGTGCAGCGGCAGGGTGTTGGTCACGCCACGAATGTGGCCGGACACCACCGACACCGCGCCAAACTCGCCCATGGCCCGCGCAGTACACAGCACCACGCCGTAGATCAGCCCCCACTTGATGTTCGGCAGGGTCACGTGCCAGAACATCTGCCAGCCGTTGGCGCCGAGCAGCCGCGCGGCCTCCTCCTCTTGCGTGCCCTGCTCCTGCATCAGCGGGATCAGCTCACGGGCCACGAACGGTACGGTGACGAAAATGGTCGCCAGGACGATGCCCGGCAGGGCGAAGACGATCTGGATATCGTGGTCTTGCAGCCACGGCCCGAACAGGCCCTGCGCGCCGAACATCAGCACGTAGACCAGGCCGGCGATCACCGGCGACACCGAGAACGGCAAGTCGATCAGGGTGACCAGGATGCTCTTGCCGCGGAAGGTGTACTTGCTCACGCACCAGGCGGCGCTTACCCCGAACACCAGGTTCAGCGGCACCGAGATGGCCACGGCGAGCAGGGTCAGTTTCAGCGCCGACAAGGCGTCGGGTTCGAGGATCGCCTCGAAGAAGGTGCCAAAACCGTTCTTCAGCGCCTGCGATACCACAATGACCAGGGGCAGCAGCAAAAACAGCACGAACACCAGCCAACCAAGGCCGATCAGGATACGCCGCGAAGTGGCGCTGCCACGGCGGGCGGCGTTGGCGGCCGCGCTTGCACTCAGGGATGAACTGGACATGCCGGCCTCCTTCAAGGGGTTTCGATACGGCGCTGCAGCAGGTTGATCAGCAGCAGCAGGATGAAGGAAACCACCAGCATCAGCACGCCAATGGCGGTGGCCCCGGTGTAGTCGTACTGGTCGAGCTTGACCATGATCAGCAGCGGCAGGATCTCGGTCTTCATTGGCATGTTGCCAGCAATGAAAATCACCGAACCGTACTCGCCCACGCCACGGGCGAAGGCCAGGGCAAAGCCGGTCAGCCAGGCGGGCAGCAGGGCCGGCGCCAGGATGTGGCGGAACACCTGCAGCGGCTTGGCACCCAGGCAGGCCGCAGCCTCTTCCACTTCACGCGGGATGTCGGCCAGAACCGGCTGCACGGTGCGGACCACGAACGGCAGGGTGACGAACGTCAGCGCCAGGGTGATGCCCAGTGGGGTGTAGGCGATCTTGAAGCCCAGGTCGGTGGCGAACTGACCGACCCAGCCCTGGGGGGCGTAAAGCGCGGTCAGGGCAATACCGGCAACGGCCGTGGGCAGGGCGAACGGCAGGTCGATCATCGCATCGATGACCTTACGCCCCGGGAAGGTGTAGCGCACCAGCACCCAGGCCAGCAGGGTGCCAATCACACCATTGATGATGGCCGCGAACAGGGCAGTGCCGAAACTCAGTTTGAGCGCGGCGATTACCCGCGGCGCACTGATGATGTTCCAGAACTGCTCGAAGGTCAGCTGCGAGGCATGGATGAACATGGCCGCCAGCGGTATCAGCACGATCAGGCTGAGGTACACCAAGGTGTAGCCCAGCGTCAGCCCGAAGCCGGGTATGACGGGGGAAATGCGGCGTGACATAAATATCCCTGGTTGAATGCACTCGGCCCAGTATCGATCCGGGGCCGGTACAGGCTTTTGAAGCGAGGTCCTTGTGGGAGCGGGCATGCCCGCGAACACCGGCGTAGCCGGTGCCGGCCACCGCGCTGGATTCTTCGCGGGCACGCCCGCTCCCACAGAGACCGCGTCGCCGTTACTGTGCCTGATAGATCTGGTCGAACACACCGCCATCATTGAAGAATTTCGGTTGTGCAGTCTTCCAGCCACCAAAGTCCTTGTCGATGGTCACCAGGTCCAGTTTCGGGAACTGCTTGCCAAACTCGGCCGCGACCTTTTCATCACGCGGGCGGTAGAAGTTCTCGGCGGCAATTTTTTGCCCGGCTGGGCTGTACAGGTGTTTGAGGTATTCGGTGGCAATCTCGGTATTGCCTTTCTTCTCGGCGTTCTTGTCCACCACCGCCACCGGCGGCTCGGCAAGAATCGACAGCGACGGCACGACGATCTCGAACTTGTCGGCACCGCCGTCTTCCTTCAGTGCCAGGAACGCTTCGTTTTCCCAGGCCAACAACACATCGCCCTGGCCATTGTTGACGAAGGTGATGGTAGAGCCGCGCGCGCCGGTATCCAGCACCGGTACGTGCTTGAACAGTTCCTGCACGTAGGCCTTGGCCTTGTCTTCACTGCCGCCGGCCTTCAGGCCGTAAGCCCAGGCGGCAAGGAAGTTCCAGCGTGCGCCGCCAGATGTTTTCGGGTTGGGGGTAATCACCGACACGTCGTTCTTGATCAGGTCGCCCCAGTCCTTGATGCCTTTCGGGTTGCCCTTGCGCACCAGGAACACGATGGTCGAGGTATAGGGGGTGCTGGCGTCCGGCAGGCGGCTTTGCCAGTTCTCCGGCAAGCTCTTGCCCAGCTTGGCGATTTCGTCGATATCACCGGCCAGCGCCAGGGTCACCACGTCAGCGCGCAGGCCGTCGATCACCGCCCGGCCCTGCTTGCCCGAGCCACCGTGGGATTGCTGGATCTTCACCGTGTCGCCCGGGTGCGCCTGCTGCCAATGCTGGATGAACTCGGCGTTGTATTGCTGGTACAGCTCACGGGTGGGGTCGTATGACACGTTCAGCAGTTCGTAATCCTTGGCGATGGCGGAACCGGCAAAAACGGCACTGGCCAGGGCGGCGAGCGCATAACGGCGGATGGACATGGTGAAGCTCCCGATGGCACTTGTTCTAGTTTTGAAAGGGTGTGGGCTCAGCCGGCCTTGTTTCCCGGCTGTTGCAGACGGAACTTCTCCTTGCGCTCGATCTGCACGACCTGGGCGTTATGCACCGTGATCTCCACCGCGCCAAAGCGCAGGTCGCGCAGGGCGTTCTGGATCTCCCGCAAAAGGCTGGCTTCGTCCTGACCATCGATATTACGCAGCGGTGCACTCATGCTCGTTCTCCTTGGCGTGAGATGCCGGGCGGGGATTTGAAGGGGTATTGCCTGGCTTGAGGGCAATAGTAGCGAGGGGCTTTTATTCTTAAAAATACTATTTAAGAATTTTTATATAACCGTTTTATTTTTCTGGTTCGAGGGCCCTATCGCCGGCAAGCCGGCTCCCACAGGCGTGTCACTGCCTCTCAGTTTTGTGAGGCCCCTGTGGGAGCTGGCTTGCCGGCGATAGAGCCTTGAGCCTTCAGTTTTGCTTCTGTGGCTCGCGGATTTTGTACCAGGCCACGTACAAGGCCGGCAGGAACAGCAGCGTCAGCAGCGTTGCACTGATGATGCCGCCAATCATGGCGTAGGCCATCGGCCCCCAGAACACTTCACGTGCAATCGGGATCATGCCCAGGCTCGCTGCGGCTGCCGTCAGCAGGATCGGCCGGCGACGGTGGTTGGTGGCCTCCACCACCGCGTCCCAAGGGGCATAGCCCTGCGCCTCGAACTCATCGATCTGGGTAACCAGAATCACCGAGTTGCGGATGATGATACCGACCAGCGCCAGGATGCCGAGAATCGCCACGAAGCCCATCGGCGTACCGGTAGGCACCAGCGCCAGCACCACGCCGATCAGCCCCAGTGGCGCCACGCTGATTACCAGGAACAGCTTCTGCACGCTGTGCAGCTGGATCATCAGGAACGTGGCCATGAGGAACAGCATCAGCGGGATGACCTTGGCGATCGGCCCTTGGGCCTTGCCACTCTCCTCCACGGTACCGCCCGTGGCCACTTCGTAGCCTACCGGCAGTTTGCTGGCGAACTCGTCGATTTTCGGCTTCAGTTGCGCCACCAGGTCGGTGGGTTGAATGTCGCCGTTGACCGAGGCCTTGATGGTGATGGTTGGCTTGCGGTCACGCCGCCATACCAGCGGCTGCTCCAGCTCGTAGCGCACGGTGGCAAACGACAGCAGCGGAATCGAGGTGCCGTTGGAGGTCAGGATCTGCAGGTTCTGCAGGGTATCGGGCGAACCACGCTCGCTGTCCTCGGCACGCGCGACCACGTCGATCAGGTAGATGCTGTCGTTGACCTGGGTGATCTGCACACCGCTGACGATGCTGTTCATCACGTTGGCCACATCTTCCGACGACAGCCCCAGCTGGCGCGCCTTGTCCTGGGCAATGTCCACGCGCAGTACTTTGCCAGGCTCGTTCCAGTCGTAGATCATCTCGCCTATGTTGCGGTTCTGGTTGAGCAAGGTCGCCAGGTCGATGGCGTGCTTGCGCACCTCGTCGATACTGGTGCCGCTGACCCGGTACTGGATCGGCCGCCCCACCGGCGGGCCCATTTCCAGCGATTGCACGTTGGTGCCGATGCCGACGAACTCTTCACGCAGGATTTTCTGCAAACGCTCGATCATGCCCTGGCGCTCTTCCAGGCCCTTGCTGACAATCACCAGCTGGGCGTAATACGGGTTTTGCAACTGCTGGTCGAGCGGCAGGTAGAACCGCACGGCGCCCTGGCCGATGTAGGTGCTCCAGTGCACCAGGTCCGGGTCGTCCTTCAGGCGCGCTTCGAAGCGGTCGACCACCTTGCGCGTCTCCTCGATCGAAGCGTTCTGCGGCAGGTTCAGGTCGACCAGGATCTCCGGGCGGTCCGACGCGGGGAAGAACTGGTTCTGCACGAAGCGCATGCTGAACAGCGCCAGGGCAAACAGCAGGATGGTACCGATGATGGTCAGCCAGCGATGGCGCATGCACCACAGCAGCCCACCCTCGAACGCCCTGGCCACGCGCCCAGGCTTGGCTTCGTGAGCCTTGACCTTGCTGCTGCTCAGGATGTGCACCCCCAGCACCGGGGCGAAGAACACCGCCACCACCCAGGACACCAGCAAGGCCACGGCGATTACCGCGAACAGGGTGAAGGTGTACTCGCCTGCAGAACTGGCGTTAAGGCCGATCGGCACGAAGCCGGCCACCGTGACCAGGGTACCGGTAAGCATCGGGAAGGCCGTGGAGGTGTAGGCGAACGTGGCCGCCTGCTCCTTGCTGTCGCCCATTTCCAGCCGGGTGACCATGACCTCCACGGTGATCATCGCATCGTCCACCAGCAAGCCCAGGGCAATGATCAGCGCGCCCAGCGAAATCCGCTGCATGGTGATACCGCTGTATTCCATGAACACGAACACCATCGCCAGCACCAAGGGTATCGAGCAGGCCACCACCAGCCCCGCGCGCATGCCTAGGCTGACAAAGCTTACCGCCAGCACGATCACCACCGCTTCGAACAACGCACTGGTGAAGCCGCCAACCGCCTTCTTGACGACCACGGCCTGGTCCGACACGGTATGCACGCCAACGCCTATCGGCAGGTCCTGGGTTACCTGGTCCATGCGTTTTTTCAGTGCGGCGCCGAACGCCTGCACGTTGCCGCCGGCCTTCATGCCAATGGCCAGACCAATGGCGGTCTGGCCGTTGTAGCGGAACATCGGTGAAGGCGGGTCGACATAACCGCGCTCGATAGCGGCGATATCGGCCAGGCGGAAGAAGCGGTCATTGATCTTCAGGTTGACGGTTTGCAGGTCCTTTTCCGAGGCAAACTGCCCGGAGGTTCGCACCGAGATGCGCTCTGGTCCGGCCTCTATCACCCCCGCCGGGGTGACCGCGTTCTGCGCTTGCAGGGCCTGCATCACCTGGCGCTGGTCAATGCCCAGGGCGGCCAGCTTGCGGGTGGAGAAGTTCAGGTACAGCACTTCATCCTGGGTGCCGATGAACTCGATCTTGCCGATATTGGGTACATCGCGCACTTCTGCACGGGCCTGCTCCACATAGTCACGCAGCTGGCGCAGGGTAAGGCCGTCGGCGGTGAAGGCATAGATCGAACCGAACACATCGCCGAACTCGTCGTTGAACCCAGGCCCCTGGATGCCAGCAGGGAACTGGCCACGGATGTCCTGGATCTTCTTGCGCACCTGATACCAGATTTGCGGGATATCCTCGGCCTTGGTGGTATCACGCAGGTACACGTAGACCGTGGATTCGCCCGGCCGGGTGTAGCTCTTGGTGTAGTCGAGCGAGTCGAGTTCTTCGAGCTTTTTCTCGATACGGTCGGTGACCTGGTACAGGGTCTCGTCCTGGGTCGCACCGGGCCATCGGGTCTGGATGACCATGGTCTTGATGGTGAACGACGGGTCTTCTTCACGGCCCAGGTTGAAGTAGGAAAAAATCCCCATCAACAGGGCAACGAACATCAGGTACCAGACGAACGATTGATGCTTGAGTGCCCAGTCGGACAGGTTGAAGCTTCCTTTCATTGCGCATCCTCGTCGAAAGCGACCTTCTGGCCAGGCTTGAGGCTGTTCACGCCCGCAGTCACCACACGTTCACCAGGCTGCACGCCAGAGGCCACGACGATGCTGTCGGAAGTACGGTCGATCAGGGTCACGTCACGGGTGCCGACCGTTTTCTGCCGGGTGTCGATGACCCACACCTGGGTCTTGCCGTCGCGTTCGAGCAAGGCACTCAAGGGCAGCTCGCTGCGCGGCGACACTTGCGAGGTCAGCGTCACACTGACCGCGGTGCCCAGGTGGAAGGCTGCCGGGGTGTTTGCCAAGGTCAGGCGCGCACGGCGGGTACGGGTCGTGGGGTCGGCCTGCGGCTCCAGCTCGCGCAGGGTAGCGGTGGTGTTGATGGTCGGGTCGAGTTGCGAAGCGACGGTGAAGGTCAGCCCTTTGTCCAGTTGCTCTGCCAGGCTGATCGGCAAGTCGATCACCGCCTCCTTCACATCAGGCCGGGCCAGGGTCACCACGGCCTGCCCGGCGGTGACCGTCTGCCCGGCCTCGGCCTGCCAGGCCGTGATGACCGCTGCATGGTCGCTACGCAGTGTGCTGTAGCCGAGCTGGTCACGGGCCTGGCTGACAGAGGCGCGCGCCTGCTCCAGCGTCGCGCTGGTGGTTTTCAGGTTGGTCTGGGCGACATCCAGCTGCGCCTGGGCACCCACCCCACGGTCGTACAGCTGTTGCTGGCGACGGGCATCGGCCTGGGCATTGATCCATTGCGCCTGCACCCTGGCCAGGTCGCCTTCGGCGGCACGCAGTTGGTTCTGCTGGTCGGTGGGGTCGAGGGTGGCCAAGGTATCGCCCGGCTTGACCTGGGCTCCCACGTCCAGCCAACGCCGGGCAATGCGCCCGGCTACGCGGAAGCCCAAGGTGCTCTCGAAGCGTGCCTCGATATTGCCAGCGAAGCGGCCCAGTTGCGTCTGCACCTGCGGCTCGACCTTCACCGACAGCACCGGCCGGATCGGCTCTGGGGCTTGCTCGTCACCCTCGCAGGCAGCCAGCAGCATGCCGGCTGACAGTATCAGCAGCAGCCGTGTCATAGCTCACCCCCTGGGCGTTTGGCATCCACCTTCTCCACCTGCATGCCGGGGTGCAACAGCTGGCTGCCGTTGACCACCACGGTTTCGCCCGCCTGCAAGCCGCTGGCGATGACCACCTTGCCAGTCAGGTAGCGGCCGACTTCGACCTTGCGCAGTTCGACCTTGTCACCCTCACCCACTACCCACACGGCAGGTGCGTGCAGGGCCTTGGTCAAGGCCGACCACGGCAGCTCGATGCTCGGCCGCCCCACGGTACTGGTGCTGGCCGTCACCGGCGCGCCCAGCTGCATTTCGGCGGGTACATCCTTCAGGGCCACCTTGACCTGTACCGTGCCGCTTTGCGCCGACACGGTGGGCGTGATTTCGCGGATCACGCCGCGCGCCTGGACCTTGGGGTCGTCCAGCAGGCGGACGAGTATTTCGGCGTTGCCGGGCGGTGCCACCAGCAAGGATTCGTACACATTGAACACGGCATCGCGGTCGCCATCGACGGCCAGGCTGAAGATCGGCATGGTCGCCTGCACCACCTGGCCTACTTCGGCCTGCCGCGCGGTGATCACCCCGGCGGCGTCGGAGACCAGCGCGGTGTAGCCGAGTTGTTCATTGGCACTGGCCAGTTGCGCCTGGGCCGCCTTGAGCGCGCTCTGGTTGCTGCGCAGCGCCGCTTCGGCGGCATCGTATTCGCTTTTGCTGGTGTAGCCCTTGGGCAGCAGTTTTTGCTGGCGCACGAAGGCCGCGCGGGTCTGGGTGACCCGCGCCTGCGCGGCAAACACCTCGGCCTTGGCCGAATTCACGTTGTTCTGCAGGTCTTTCGGGTCCAGGCGTGCGAGCACCTGGTTGGCCTTGACGTGGTCACCCACATCGACGCTGCGCGAAATGATCTTGCCCCCCACACGGAACGACAGGTCCGTCTGCACCCGCGCCTGTACATCGCCGGTCAGGGTGACCCTGGCGGCGAAATCGGTGGGTTGAACCTGCTGCACGCCCACCCGCGGCAATGTTTCAGGCACCTCTTCCTTGCTACACCCGGCGAGCATGCACAGCAGCCCCAGGCAAACGACCGACAGCGGACGTATCAACGTCATGCAGGCTCCTTGCTTGCGCACAAATGGTTTGTGGGATGCGACTGTCAGCGTAGTTCAGGGTTCGATAAACATCACTGACGGGGGTCAGTTCGGCAGTTTCGGCGCTTGCGCCGGCCTCTTCGCGGGCACGCCCGCTCCCACCGGGTAAGCGCAAGTCTCAGGGCCTGCGCTTTTCCTGTGGGAGCGGGCAAGCCCGCGAAAGGGCCGGCACAGCCAAGCACGTGCTTCAGTTATATCCGGAAACCACCAACCACCCGGCCACCCCGCTTCAGCCACTACTTTCAAAGGGAGGTTCAACTTCAAGGAAGATCACAATGCCGTTAGCCGAATCCCATCTGCTGCGCCGTGGGCGCTTTTCCGAGCCAGGCAGCTTTACATGCTGACCACCAAAACACACCTGCGGCGGCCACTGTTCAATGACTTCGTCCACGCTCGCCTGGTGGTCAGACACCTGCGGGTATCCGATGGCATCGAGGACTGCCGGTCATTGGCCTGGGTAGTGATGCCGGACCATCTGCATTGGTTGATCGAACTGAAGGAAGTGGCATTGGCGACACTGATGCGCAAGTTCAAATCCCGCACAGCCATTGCCTTGCGCAAGGCAGGTGTCAGGCACAAGCCGATATGGCAACCGGGGTACCACGACCATGCACTGCGGCGGGAAGAGAATGTGGTGCATGTGGCCCGGTACATCGTTGCCAATCCCTTGAGGGCAGGCTTGGTCCGGAGTGTCAGGGATTATCCACACTGGGATGCGGTATGGCTTTGAATCGGTGCTGGGGCCTTGGCGGGCTTGCCCGCTCCTACAGGTACAGCGCAGTCTCAAGGCCTGCGCTGTACCTGTGGGAGCGGGCGTGCCCGCGAAAAGGCCGGATCAGGCCGAAGCCGCCACTTGCGTCGGGCGCTTGACCTGCGGCTGTGAAGCGTTCGCTGCTGCACCCTCTTCGATCGCCTGCTGAATCGCCCGGCGGCGGTTCTCTTCGGCACGGCGGCTGAAGAACCAGACAAAGAAGGTCACCAGCGACACCGACAGCAGAATCAGGCTGGCCACGGCGTTGATCTCGGGCTTCACACCCAGGCGCACCGCCGAGAACACTTCCATCGGCAAGGTGGTCGAGCCAGGCCCGGAAACGAAGCTGGCCAATACCAGGTCGTCCAGCGACAGCGCGAACGACATCATGCCCCCCGCCGCCAGCGATGGCGCGATCATCGGGATGGTGATCAGGAAGAACACCTTCCAAGGCTTGGCACCCAGGTCCATCGCCGCTTCCTCGATCGACAAGTCCAGCTCACGCAGGCGCGCCGACACCACCACCGCCACATACGCGGCGCAGAACGTGGTATGGGCGATCCAGATGGTGACGATGCCGCGCTCCTGCGGCCAGCCGATCATTTGCGCCATGGCCACGAACAGCAGCAACAGCGACAGGCCGGTGATCACCTCGGGCATTACCAACGGTGCGGTGACCAGGCCGCCGAACAGCGTGCGGCCCTTGAAGCGGGTGACGCGGGTCAGCACGAACGCGGCCAGGGTACCCAGCGCCACCGCTGCCACCGCCGTGTAGCAGGCAATTTCCAGCGAGCGCATCACCGAACCCATCAGTTGGGTGTTGTCGAGCAGGCCGACATACCACTTCACCGACCAGCCGCCCCACACCGTCACCAGCTTGGAGGCGTTGAACGAGTAGATCACCAGGATCAGCATCGGCAGGTAGATGAACAGCAAGCCCAGCACCAGCATCAGCTTGGAGAAACTGAAGCGTTTCATGCGCGGCCCTCCATCTCTTTGGCCTGGCTACGGTTGAACAGCAGGATGGGCACGATCAGGATCGCCAGCATCACTACCGCCAGGGCAGAGGCCACCGGCCAGTCACGGTTGTTGAAGAACTCTTGCCACAGCACCTTGCCGATCATCAGGGTTTCAGGGCCGCCGAGCAGCTCGGGGATGACGAACTCGCCCACCACCGGGATGAACACCAGCATGCAGCCAGCGATGATGCCGTTCTTCGACAGCGGCACGGTGATCTTCCAGAAGCTGTTGAAGGTACTCGAACCCAGGTCCGAAGCGGCCTCCAGCAGCGACGGGTCGTGCTTTACCAGGTTGGCGAACAGCGGCAGGATCATGAACGGCAGGTACGAATAGACCACGCCGATGTACACCGCCAGGTTGGTGTTGAGGATCTGCAACGGCTGGTCGATCAGCCCCGTCCACATCAGGAAGCCATTGAGCAGCCCGTTGTTGCTGAGAATGCCCATCCAGGCGTAGACGCGGATCAGGATCGCCGTCCAGGTCGGCATCATGATCAGCAACAGCAGGACCGTCTGCGTTTCCTTCTTGGCGTTGGCAATGGCGTAGGCCATCGGGTAGCCGATCAGCAGGCACAGCAGGGTGCTGAAGAACGCCATCTTCAGCGAACCCAGGTAGGCGGAAATATACAGCTCATCCTCGGTCAGCAAGCCGTAGTTGGCCAGGTTCAGGACCAGCTGGATCTTGTCTTCGACGTAGGTGTAGATCTCGGTGTACGGCGGGATCGCCACGTCGGCTTCGGCGAAGCTGATCTTCAGCACGATGAAGAACGGCAGCATGAAGAACAGGAACAGCCAGATGAACGGCACGCCGATCACCAGGTGCCGCCCCTCCGGGGTTATGCGCTGGAAGGCTCGCTTGAGCTTGCGCAGTTTCATGACCGCAGTACCACGCCGCTGTCGTCTTCCCACCACACATACACTTCATCGCCCCAGGTCGGCCGCGCGCCTTGGCGCTCGGCGTTGGCGACGAACGACTGGACCACCTTGCCGCTGGGTAGCTCGACGTAGAACACCGAGTGGCCACCCAGGTAGGCGATATCGTGCACCTTGCCACGCGACCAGTTGTGCTCGAACTCCGGCTGCTTGGTGGTCACCAGCAGTTTCTCCGGGCGCAGGGCATAGGTGATGTGCTTGTCTTCCACCGAGGTGGTGATGCCGTGGCCAACGTAGATCTTGCGCTCCAGTTCCGGGCTGGCAATGATCGCGTAGCCCTCGGCGTCATCGACCACATCGCCTTCGAACAGGTTGACGTTGCCGATGAACTCGCACACCAGGCGGCTGGTGGGCGTTTCGTAGATATCGACCGGCGAACCGATCTGGGCAATCCAGCCCAGGTGCATGATGGCGATGCGCTGGGCCATGGTCATGGCCTCTTCCTGGTCGTGGGTCACCATCACGCAGGTCACCCCCACGCGCTCGATGATCTCGACCAGTTCCAGCTGCATCTGCGAGCGCAGTTTCTTGTCCAGCGCGCCCATTGGCTCGTCAAGCAGCAGCAGCTTCGGGCGCTTGGCCAGCGAGCGGGCCAGGGCCACGCGCTGGCGCTGGCCGCCAGACAGCTGGTGCGGCTTGCGCTTGGCGTACTGGGTCATGTGCACCAGCTTCAGCATCTCGGCCACGCGGGCGTCGATCTCGGCCTTGGGCATTTTGTCCTGCTGCAGGCCGAAAGCGATGTTCTGCGCCACGCTCATGTGCGGGAACAAGGCGTACGACTGGAACATCATGTTGATCGGCCGCTCGTACGGCGGCATGTCGGTGATGTCGACGCCATCGAGGTAGATCCGCCCTTCGGTCGGGCGTTCGAAGCCTGCCAGCATGCGCAGCAAGGTGGACTTGCCGGAACCGGAGCCACCGAGCAGGGCGAAGATCTCGCCCTTGCGGATTTCCAGGGACACATCGTCCACGGCTACGGTTTCGTCGAATTTTTTCGTGACCCGGTCGATCTTGACCAGCACCTGCTTGGGTTGCTGGCCACCCTCGAGGGCTTTTTTATAGGCACCGGAGGCAACTGCCATGAGTGAAACTCCCAACAAGATTTTTGTGCCCGCGCGGCCTGCCTGGCAGGCGCCGGCGCGGGTCTGGATTGTTACTTGCCCGACTTGACCTTGGTCCAGCTGCGGGTCATCAGCCGTTGCACCTTGGGTGGCAACTCTGAATTGACGAACATCTTGTCCAGCACTTCCTGCGGTGGGTAAACCGCGGCGTCAGTCCTCACGGCCTGGTCCATCAGGTCGCCAGCCTTGGGGTTCGGGTTGGCGTAACCGACGTAATCACTGACCTGGGCGATAACCTCAGGTTTCAGCAAATAGTTGATGAAGGCATGCGCCTCTTTGACGTTCTTGGCGTCCTTGGGAATCGCCAGTACATCGAACCAGAGGTTGCCGCCTTCCTTGGGAATGGCGTAAGCCAGGTTCACGCCCTTCTTCGCTTCTTCAGCGCGGGCCTTGGCCTGGAACACATCACCCGAGAAGCCCGCCGCGACGCAGATGTCGCCATTGGCCAGGTCGGTGATGTACTTGGACGAATGGAAGTAGGTCACGTAAGGGCGCACGGCCAGCAGCTTCTGTTCGGCCTTGGCGTAATCCTTGGGGTTGGTACTGTTGGGGTTCAGGCCCATGTAGTTGAGCACCGCCGGGAGCATTTCGTCCGCCGAGTCGAGGAAGGCTACCCCGCACTTGGACAGCTTCTTCATGTTCTCGGGCTCGAACAGCACGGCCCACGAGTCGATGGTGTCCACGCCCAGGGCGGCTTTCACCTTGTCGACGTTGTAGCCGATGCCGTTGGTGCCCCACAGGTAGGGCACCGCGTACTGGTTGCCCGGGTCGTTCTTTTCCAGGCGCTTCATCAGCGCCGGGTCGAGGTTCGAATAGTTGGGCAGCAGGCTCTTGTCGAGCTTCTGGAACGCGCCCGCCTTGATCTGCTTGCCGAGGAAATGGTTGGACGGCACGACCACGTCGTAGCCGGTATTACCGGCCAGCAGCTTGCCTTCCAGGGTTTCGTTGGAGTCGAATACATCCTGCACGGGCTTGATGCCCGTGGCTTTCTCGAAGTCCGCGAGTGTGGTCGGGCCGATGTAGTCGGACCAGTTATAGAAGTGCACCGTTGGCGCCGCTTGGACGCTGCATGCCAGCGTCAGGCCCGCGCCGGCCAGCAAGGCCTTGCGGAATACAGAAATAGACAAGTGGGTGGTCCTCACAATCAGTGCCTGGGTAGCGACAATGCTGCCGCACACGCAAAACCGGCGCGCAACTTACCTTCGCAGCTTCGATGCCGCAATGAACAATTGCCTTTCAAAGCCTCTGGGCCGGCATTTACCGGCCCGGAGGTACTGCCATCGGGCTTATTTGCCCGATTTGATCTTGGTCCAGCTGCGGGTGATCACACGCTGTACCGAAGCATCAGGCGCGGCGATCGCGTACAGCTTTTTCTTCACGTCGGCAGGCGGGTAGATGCTCGGGTCGCTGGTGATGTCTTTGTCGACCAACGGGGTCGCGGCCTGGTTACCGTTCGGGAAGCGCACGGCGTTGGTGATTTCAGCCATGATTTCCGGCTGCATCAGGAAGTTCATGAACTGGTAGGCAGCGTCCTTATGCTCGGCATCCTTGGGGATGGCGACCATGTCGTAGAAAGTACCGGCGCCTTCTTTCGGAATCACGTAGTCCACTTTGACCTTGTCGCCGGCTTCATGGGCACGGGCCTTGGACTGCTCCAGGTCACCCGAGTAGCCAACGGCCACGCAGATGTTGCCGTTGGCCATGTCGCCAATGTACTTGGACGAGTGGAAGTAGGTGATCGAAGGGCGGATCTTGAGGAACAGGTCCTCAGCGGCCTTCAGGTCATCTTTCTTGGTGCTGTCGGTCGGCAGGCCCAGGTAGTGCAGCGCGGCCGGCAGCATTTCGGTCGGCGCGTCGAGGAAGCTTACGCCGCAGCTTTTGAGCTTGGCGATGTTCTCTGGCTTGAACACCACGTCCCACGAGTCGATTTTGTCCACACCCAGCGCGGCCTTGACCTTCTCCGGGTTGTAGCCGATGCCGATCGAGCCCCACATGTACGGGAAGGCGTGCTTGTTGCCCTTGTCACTGGCATCGCCCACGGCCTTGAGCAGGTCGGGGTCGAGGTTTTTCCAGTTCGGCAGCTTGGAGCGGTCCAGCTCTTCGTACACACCAGCCTTGATCTGCTTGGCCAGGAAGTTGTTGGACGGCACCACGATGTCGTAGCCCGACTTGCCGGCCAGCAGCTTGGCCTCGAGGGTTTCGTTGCTGTCGAAGACGTCGTACTTGACCTTGATGCCTGTCTGTTTCTCGAACTTGGCGATGGTGTCCGGAGCGATGTAGTCCGACCAGTTGTAGACGTTCAACACCTTGTCTTCAGCCTGAACAGCGGAGGCCATGGCGCCCATCAGGGCGGCGGCCAGCAACGTCTTGCCCATTTTCTTCATGCGTAATGCTCCAGAATTTTTGTTTAGCCTTCCGTTCAGCTGCCAGAACCCACGGTGCAGAGCGTGCGGCGACTGAAACAGTCGCTAGTCTGGCAAGTTACCGGGCCCTGTATCAAGGAAAGCAGGGCCTGGTAACGACTTAATGTCACTTCGCTAGCCTAGCAAACGCTCACCGAATCGCTTCGAGTGTCAGGTCCAGGCATTTGCGCGCCTTTTCTACCAGCTCATCAATCTCTGCATGGCTGATCACCAGCGGCGGCGCGATGATCATGGTGTCACCCACAGCGCGCATGATCAGGCCGTTTTCGAAACAGAAGTTGCGGCAGATCATGCCCACACCCTTGCCTTCGTAACGGCTGCGGGTGGCCTTGTCCTTGACCAGCTCGATCGCGCCGAGCAGGCCCAGGCCGCGTACCTCGCCCACCAGCGGGTGGTCCTGCAGCTCACGCAAACGCTTTTGCAAATACGGTGCCGCTTCCGTGCGCGCCTTCTCGACGATGTGCTCGTCGCGCAGGATGCGCAGGTTTTCCAGGCCTACGGCGGCGGCCACCGGGTGGCCCGAATAGGTGAAACCGTGGTTGAACTCACCCCCTTCGCTGATGACCTTGGCCACGGTGTCCCGCACGATCACCCCGCCCATGGGGATGTACCCGGAGGTCAGGCCCTTGGCGATGGTCATCAGGTCGGGCTGCAGCCCGTAGTAGTCGGAACCGAACCACTCGCCGGTCCGGCCAAAACCGCAGATCACTTCGTCGGCGACGAACAGGATGTCGTAACGGGCCAGAATCTCCTTCACCTTCGGCCAGTAGGTCTCAGGCGGGATGATCACGCCGCCGGCCCCCTGGATGGGCTCGGCGATGAACGCAGCAACGTTGTCCTCGCCGACCTCCAGAATTTTCTGCTCCAGCTGTTCGGCAGCCCACACCCCGAATTCGTCCGCCGTCATGTCGCCGCCTTCGCCGAACCAGTACGGCTGCGGGATGTGCACGATGCCCGGAATCGGCAGGCCACCCTGCTCGTGCATGCCGCTCATGCCACCCAGGCTCGCGCCGGCGACGGTCGAACCGTGGTAACCGTTGATGCGGCTGATGATGGTCTGCTTCTGCGGCTTGCCCTGCAGCGCCCAGTAATGGCGGACCATACGCAGCACCGTGTCGTTGCCTTCGGAGCCGGAGCCGGTGAAGAACACATGGGTCATGCCTTGCGGCGCCACCTCGGTGATCGCCTTGGCCAGCTCCAGCGCCGGCGGGTGGGCGGTCTGGAAGAACAGGTTGTAGTACGGCAGTTCACGCATCTGCTTCTCTGCCGCCTGCACCAGCTCTTCGCGGCCATAGCCAACGGCCACGCACCACAGGCCGGCCATGCCATCGAGAATCTTGTGCCCCTCGCTGTCCCACAAATGCACACCCTGGGCCTTGGTGATGATGCGTGGCCCCTTCTCTTTCAGCTGCTTGTAGTCACTGAAAGGTGCCAGGTGATGCTCCCCGCTCAGGGCTTGCCATTCACGGGTTTGCGGGTTGTTGACGCTCATGGGCTTCTCCGTAGTTCGGCCGCCGCGCACCTGCGGCGCCAGGGTTGATCAGACAGCAAACAGCAGGAACTCACGCTCCCAGGAGCTGATTACACGTTTGAAGTTCTCGTGCTCGGCGCGCTTGGTGGCGACATAGCCGGTAATGAATTTCTTGCCCAGGTACTGCACCAGCGCACGGCTGTTCTCCATGCGCTCCAGGGCATCTTCGATGGTCAGCGGCAGGCGCAGGTTGCGCCGTTCGTAACCACGGCCCTGCACCGGCGCACTGGCTTCGATACCTTCGACCATGCCGATGTAGCCACACAGCAGGCTGGCGGCGATGGCCAGGTAGGGGTTGGCGTCAGCGCCCGGCAGGCGGTTCTCGACCCGGCGGCTCTGCGGGCCGGCATCCGGTACACGCAAACCGACGGTGCGGTTTTCTTCGCCCCACTCCACGTTGACCGGCGCCGATGTGTCGGGCAGGAAGCGGCGGAAGGAATTGACGTTGGGGGCGAACAGCGGCAGCGCCTCGGGGATGAACTTCTGCAAGCCGCCAATGTGGTGCAGGAACAGTTCGCTCATGCTGCCATCTGCATTGCTGAAGATGTTCTTGCCCGTGGCCACGTCGACCACGCTCTGGTGCAGGTGCATGGCACTGCCCGGCTCGCCGGTCATCGGCTTGGCCATGAAGGTGGCCGCCACGTTGTGCTTGAGCGCTGCTTCGCGCATGGTGCGCTTGAACACCAGGATCTGGTCAGCCAGGTGCAGGGCGTCGCCATGACGGAAGTTGATTTCCATCTGCGCCGTGCCGTCTTCGTGGATCAGCGTGTCGAGGTCCAGTTGCTGCAGCTCGCACCAGTCGTACACGTCTTCGAACAACGGGTCGAATTCGTTCGCCGCTTCGATCGAGAACGACTGTCGGCCGGTTTCCGGGCGACCGGAACGGCCTACCGGCGGCTGCAGCGGGAAGTCCGGGTCTTCACTGCGCTTGGTGAGGTAAAACTCCATTTCCGGCGCGACGATCGGCTGCCAGCCTTTGTCGGCGTAGAGCTTGAGCACTTTTTTCAGCACGTTGCGCGGCGACAGTTCGACCGGGTTGCCCTTCTTGTCGTAGGTGTCGTGGATCACCTGCGCGGTGGGCTCGATGGCCCACGGCACGAGGAACACGGCGTTTTCGTCAGGGCGGCAGATCATGTCGATGTCGGCCGGGTCGAGCAATTCGTAATAGATGTCGTCGTCGACGTAGTCGCCGGTCACGGTCTGCAGCAGCACGCTCTCGGGCAGGCGCATGCCCTTTTCGGCAATGAATTTGTTGGTAGGCGAAATCTTGCCGCGCGTGATGCCGGTCAGGTCACTGATCATGCATTCGACTTCGGTGATCTTGTGCTCTTTCAACCAATCGGTGAGCTGGTCGAGGTTGTTACTCATAAATACCTCAGGAGGTAAGGTGGTCCGCGACTTGATTCTGGATGGAGAAGATTGCTAAAGCAAAAACCCCCGCGCAGAGCCACAGTGGATACACTGAAATCAGCTGTGTCCGAAATGAGTTCAAAAGGCAGGAAGATGAAACGAAGGGCGGCAAGCCGCTGCGAGGGCAGGTCCGGGAACGCCAAACGTCAATTATTGCGGCCAGGGCGGCAGCAACAGCGACGCAGCTTGCATGAACGGCGGAGGTACCCGATGGCACTGCGCACGCAGTGCTTTCAGGTCGCGGCAAGCGGACCATGTGACCCTCGTATTATTGTGTTCTGGGTTGAGACCGAGCTTAGCCTTGTTCATTTTTTTACACAACACCCGCGTAAAAAATAAAACACGGCACGCTTGAGATAGCTCTTTACCGGGGAAATAGCGGATAATGCCATGCCCCGATTTGCAGCAAATCTGCCGTAGATGGGCCATTTCAGGGCATCATGGGGTTGGCTTGACATCAGTATGGCTTTTCGGTTGACTGGTCTTGCAAGCCCCCCTTGATTGATATTTTTAACAACAAAGGTGTTGCATCATGTCGGTACCCCCGCGTGCCGTTCAGCTTAACGAAGCGAACGCGTTCCTTAAGGAACATCCTGAGGTTCTCTACGTTGACCTTCTGATTGCAGATATGAATGGTGTGGTGCGCGGCAAGCGCATAGAGCGCACCAGCCTCCACAAGGTTTACGAGAAAGGCATCAACTTGCCGGCCTCCCTCTTCGCCCTCGACATCAACGGTTCCACCGTCGAAAGCACTGGCCTGGGCCTGGATATCGGCGATGCCGACCGCATCTGCTATCCGATCCCAGACACACTCTGTAACGAACCGTGGCAAAAGCGCCCCACTGCCCAGCTGCTGATGACCATGCACGAGCTGGAAGGCGAGCCGTTCTTCGCCGACCCGCGCGAAGTGCTACGCCAGGTGGTGAGCAAGTTCACCGACATGGGCCTGACCATCTGCGCCGCGTTCGAGCTGGAGTTCTACCTGATCGACCAGGAGAACGTGAACGGCCGCCCACAGCCACCGCGCTCGCCAATCTCGGGCAAACGCCCGCAGTCGACCCAGGTG
This sequence comes from Pseudomonas sp. PARCl1, assembly GCF_947311875.1. NCBI lineage: Bacteria > Pseudomonadati > Pseudomonadota > Gammaproteobacteria > Pseudomonadales > Pseudomonadaceae > Pseudomonas > Pseudomonas sp. PARCl1. Next base: position 195,290 of record NZ_CAMZMX010000001.1, on the reverse strand, counting down.
TACCTGATCGACGACCTCGACGAATATGCCGACTGCCTGCAGGACATCCTCGAAGGCGCAAAGGAACAAGGCATCCCGGCCGACGCCATCGTCAAGGAAAGCGCCCCGGCGCAGTTCGAAGTCAACCTGCACCACGTGCCAGACCCGCTCAAGGCCTGCGACTACGCGGTACTGCTCAAGCGCTTGATCAAGAACATTGCGTACGACCATGAAATGGACACCACCTTCATGGCCAAGCCCTACCCGGGCCAGGCAGGCAACGGCCTGCATGTACACATTTCCGTGCTGGACAAAGATGGCAACAACATCTTCACCAGCGAGGATCCCGAGCAGAACGCCGCGCTACGTCACGCTGTCGGCGGTGTGCTCGAGACCCTGCCAGCGTCCATGGCGTTCCTCTGCCCGAACGTCAACTCCTACCGCCGCTTCGGTGCGCAGTTCTACGTACCGAACGCGCCAAGCTGGGGCCTGGACAACCGTACCGTGGCGTTGCGCGTACCGACCGGCTCGGCCGATGCTGTGCGCATCGAGCACCGCGTAGCCGGTGCCGACGCCAACCCGTACCTAATGATGGCTGCCGTGCTGGCGGGCGTGCACCATGGCCTGACCAACCAGATCGAGCCAGGCGCGCCGATCGAAGGCAACTCGTACGAGCAACTTGAGCAGAGCTTGCCGAACAACCTGCGCGATGCCTTGCGTGAGCTGGACGACAGCGAGATTCTGAACAAGTACATCGATCCGAAGTACATCGACATCTTCGTCGCGTGCAAGGAAAGCGAGCTGGAGGAGTTCGAACACTCGATCTCCGACCTCGAGTACAACTGGTACCTGCATACCGTGTAAACAAAACGCCGCCGCCAAGATGTTCTGTACACGCTGAGATTGCCGGGGCCGCTTTGCGGCCCTATCGCCGGCAAGCCAGCTCCCACAGGGATCGCCTTAGGGCTGACAGGTGTTTGCCACAAGGTATGGCAGCGCCTGTTAGAGCGAGCGCCGCGCGGGCGGCGCTCGATCTCACAGGCGCTGAAGATGCTCCGGCTACCCTTGCCAGGAACCATAGAATCTCCCACAGGTACTGCACAACCTTCAGGGCTGGCGCTTTCCCTGTGGGAGCCGGCTTGCCGGCGATAGGGCCGGTACAGGTTTACAAAGACTTCTCGAAAATCTTCGAATTACGCTGGTAGTTGTACAGCGATGCCCGCGCTGCCGGCAGCCGCTCCACGCCACTCGGCGCAAAGCCACGTTCGCGGAACCAGTGCGCCGTGCGCGTGGTAAGCACGAACAGGGTACTCAAGCCCATTTGCCGCGCACGGCTCTCGATACGCTCCAGCAATTCGTCGCCCCGCCCACCATGGCGGTACTCCGGGTTGACCGCGAGGCACGCCAGCTCGCCGGCCTCGGAATCGGCAATCGGGTACAGCGCCGCACAGGCGATGATCATGCCTTCGCGCTCGACCACACTGAATTGCTCGATCTCACGCTCCAGCACCTCGCGCGAGCGACGCACCAGGATGCCCTGCTCTTCCAGCGGGCTGATCAGGTCGAGCAAGCCACCGACGTCTTCGATGGTCGCCTCGCGCACCACCTCGAACTGCTCCTGCGATACCAGCGTGCCGCCCCCGCCGCGGGTGAACAGCTCGGTCAGCAGGGCGCCGTCTTCGGCATAACTGACGATGTGGCTACGCGCGACGCCGCCCTTGCAGGCTTCAGCCGCAGCATCCAGCAACTCGCCCTGGTAATCGCTGCCCAGGCGCTGCAGGTGCGGGGCCACCTGTTGTGGGCGCAGCTCGCGTATCAGCTTGCCGTCTGCGTCCAGCAAACCTGGCTCGGCGCCGAACAGCAGCAGCTTGTCGGCACCCAGGTCGATGGCCGCGCGGGTAGCGACGTCCTCGCAGGCCAGGTTGAAGATCTCCCCGGTGGGTGAGTAACCCAAGGGCGACAACAGCACGATGGAGCGCTCGTCGAGCAGGCGGCTGATGCCCTTGCGGTCGACCCGGCGCACTTCGCCGGTATGGTGGTAGTCCACCCCTTCGAGCACACCGATCGGCCGTGCGGTGACCAGGTTGCCGGACGCCACGCGCAGGCGAGAGCCCTGCATCGGCGAGGCCGCGATGTCCATCGACAGGCGCGCCTCGATGGCCAGGCGCAGGGCGCCGACGGCGTCGATCACGCAGTCCAGGGTGGCGGCATCGGTGATGCGCAGGCCGCGGTGGTAATGCGGCGTCAGGCCGCGCTCAGCCAGACGGCTTTCGATCTGCGGGCGCGAGCCGTGCACCAGTACCAGGCGCACGCCAAGGCTGTGCAGCAGGACCAGGTCGTGGACGATATTGCCGAAGTTGGGGTGCTCTACCCCATCGCCAGGCAGCATGACCACGAAGGTGCAGTCGCGATGGGCATTGATGTACGGGGAGGCATGACGCAGCCAGTTGACGTAATCGGGCATGACAGGGCCTGTGGATAAGTGGACGGAGAACGGCGATACACGGGGCGTTCAGGATCATCGTCGGAACAGGCTTGCGGTCACGCGCGGTCTCCTCTAGGCAGGAACGAATCAGTACGATTGACGTTTAGTGCAGGCAATAGTGCCGGATCAGGTCACGCAATAGACGCACGGTAGGCTCGATTCGTGACATTTCAAGGTATTCGCCAGGCTGGTGGGCGCAGGCGATGTCGCCGGGGCCCAACACGATGGTCTGGCAACCCAGCTGCTGAAGATAAGGTGCTTCGGTGCCGAACGCCACCGCTTCGGCGCGATGGCCGGTCAGGCGTTCGGCTACCTGCACCAGCTCGGCATCGGCCGCCTGCTCGAACGGCGGCACCTCCGGGAACAGCGGTGCGTAGTCGATACGGACCTCGTGGCGCTCGGCCAGCGGCTGCAGTTTCTCGCGGATGGCCGACCGCAACTGCTCGGCATCCATGCCCGGCAAAGGCCTAAGGTCGAACTCCAGTGCGCACTGGCCGCAGATACGGTTTGGGTTGTCGCCGCCGTGGATGCAGCCAAAGTTCATGGTCGGGGTGGGCACGCTGAACTGTGGGTTGCGGTAGGTTTGCTGCCATTGCTGGCGCAGGCCCATCAGCTCGCCCATGACCGCGTGCATGGCTTCCATGGCGCTGTGGCCCAGGCTTGGGTCCGAGGAATGGCCGCTGCGCCCCAGGATATCGATGCGCTCCATTAGGATGCCCTTGTGCATGCGGATCGGCCGCAGCCCGGTCGGTTCGCCGATCACCGCCGCTCGCCCCAACGGCTGGCCGGCCTCGGCCAGGGCGCGGGCACCAGACATGGAGCTTTCTTCGTCACAGGTGGCGAGGATCAGCAGGGGCTGCTTGAAATCGTGCTCCAGCAGCGGAATGACGGCTTCGATGATCAGGGCGAAGAACCCTTTCATGTCGCAGCTACCCAGGCCAACCCAGCGCCCGTCGGTTTCTGTCAGCTTCAGCGGGTCACTGCGCCACAGTTGTTCGTCGTAGGGCACGGTGTCGCTGTGCCCCGCCAGCACAAGGCCGCCCGGGCCGGTGCCGCGGCTGGCCAGCAGGTTGAACTTGCCGGGGCTGACCTGCTGAATGTCACACTGGAACCCCAGGTCGCCCAGCCAACCGGCCAGCAGCTCGATGACCTGGCGGTTGGACTGGTCCAGCGCTGGCTGGGTGCAACTGACCGAAGGCGCGGCGATCAAGGCGGCAAACTGGTCTTTCAGCGTCGGCAACGGCATGCGCGTACTCCTGGGAAGCGTTGCCCATCATAACAATGCCTATCGTTCCCAGGGCAAGCGTGTGGGCTTCTTCGCGGGCTTGCCCGCTCCCACAGGGATTTCAATGCCTTCAAGGGCTGCGCTTTGCCTGTGGGAGCGGGCGAGCCCGCGAAGAAACCACCGCGACCCGACAGAGCGCGGCCGACTGCTGTAAACTCCTTGCCAACCACGCCCCCTCCTTCGAGTCTGTGATGCACAAAGAAACCGAACTCAAGCTACGCGCCAGCCGCGAGACCCTTGCCGCCCTGCGCGAGCACCCTCTGCTGAAAAAGCGCAACAAGTCCGGCTGGCAGACCCGCGAACTGACCAACCAGTACTTCGACACCCCCGAGCGTGAGCTGTCCGCCGCGCGCGTGGCCCTGCGCCTGCGTCGCGATGGCGATGTGGTCATCCAGACCCTCAAGTGCCGCGGCCAGAGCGTAGCGGGCCTGTCGGAGCGCAATGAGTACGAGTGGAACCTGGACAAGCCCAAGCTGGACCTGAAAAAGCTCGATGCCACCTGCTGGCCCGAACAACTGGCCGGCCTGGACAAAAAGACCATCAAGCCACTGTTCACCACGGACTTCACCCGCGAGTTCGCCGAAATCGCCTGGGGCCGTGGCAAAAGCAAGGTGGTGATCGAGGCCGCGCTGGACCAAGGCTTCGTGGTCGCCGGCAAGCGCAAGGAAGCCATCTGCGAGCTGGAGCTTGAGCTGCGCGAAGGTGAGCCGCAGGCACTGCTGGAACTGGCCGCCGAGCTGGCCGCCAGCCTGCCGTTGATGCCGTGCGACATCAGCAAGGCCGAGCGCGGCTACCGCCTGCTGGAGCCAGACAGCTATGAGCTGGGCCTGCCAGATGCCGAGCTGGACGCAGAAATGGCCGTGGACGACGCCTACGCCGCCCTGGCCTGGCAACTGCTGGGCAGCAGCCAGCGCCTGGCCGAGCAGTACCGCCACAATGGCCACTGGCGCCTGTTGCAGGACTGGGTCGAGTGCCTGAGCGAACTGCGCGCGTTGACCGCCAGCCTGGGCCAGGCCGCACCGCGTGCCGCTACCCGTGAACTGCGCAGCAGCCTCGACGCCCTGCTGGAAGACTGGCGCCCGCTGGTGCAGGCCGGTAACGACGACGAAGACATCCGCCGCGCCGCGCCCGAGCAGTTTGCCGAAGAGCTGGAAGACGTGCGCTGGGGCCAGTTCTCGCTGGAAACCTCACGCTGGCTGCTGGCCCGCACCTGGACAGTGGAACGCAAGGGCCGTGGCGAACGCCAGGGCAAGGCGCAGCTGGCCAGCTGGATGGGCCATTTGCTGGGTGAAGAAGGCCGTGCACTGAAGCTGCCGCTGTACACCCAGCGCCCCGAAGACCTGGCTGAGCAGCTGCCGCGGATCGAACAACTGCTGGCCTGGCTGCACCACGCCCGCCAGGTGCTGGAAGCACCGCAGATGGACCGCCTGTATGGCGACCTGAAGAAGCTGCACGAGCTGGCCGAACTGCCGATCAGCGATGAAGTGCTGGAAGCACGCATCGACCAGGCTCGGGCAGTCGACCAGAGCCGTGGCTGGAAGCACCTGCTCAAGGCCTGATGCGGCCCTGTAGGAGCGGCCTTGCGTCGCGAAAGGGGTGCGAAGCGCCCCCGGGATCTGCGCTTCAAGCACATACTGCCGGGGCCGCTTTGCGGCCCTTTCGCGACGCAAGGCCGCTCCTACACGAAACCACGTCAGCGAGTCTTGAGCGGCAGGCTGGTCGTGGACTTGATCTCTGAAAGCGCCACAATCGAGTTCACTTCCTGAATCCCCGGCACGTTCGACAGCTTTTCGAAGAAGAACCGCTCATAGGCCTCGATATCCGAGGTAACGATGCGCAGCAAAAAATCCACCGCGCCCATCAGCACATAGCATTCCAGCACCTCCGGGAAGCCGCGAATGGCCTCGGTGAATTCGGTGAAGTTGGAGCGCCCGTGGGCATTGAGCTTCACCTCGGCGAATATCTGGGTGTTCAGGCCGATCTTCTTGCGGTCGAGCAAGGTCACCTGCCCACGAATCACCCCCTCGTCCTTCAAACGCTGGATACGCCGCCAGCACGGTGACTGTGACAGCCCCACACGCTCGGCAATCTGCGCGCTGGAAAGCGAAGCGTCCTCTTGCAGCAGTTCAAGAATGCGCCGATCGTAGGCGTCCAGCTCGCTATGCATTGCTGTTTCTCCATAGTGGGTGCTGACGAATTGCTCAATTCGACAGCCAAGCAAAATGGTCAAATCATAGCGAATAAAGGCTGCCTAATGCCTGTCAGTTAAGCGTTACTGGGGCTGCTTTGCAGCCCTTCGCGGGCACGCCCGCTCCCACACATTAGGCGCTGAACTCAAGAAATGCGCGATCCCCTGTGGGGCGTGCCCGCGAAGGGTCGCAAAGCGGCCCCAAATTACTTAACTGACTGGCATTGGCCTATAGCCTCGCGGAATGCCTCTACACCGTACGTGTAAAACCCCGAAACCCTTCCCCCGTGATGCCCGCGCCCCGCCCGGCTAGCCTGATCGGCACATTCCCGATCAGGCACGGACGCCCAGCATGCATAGCCCCCACACAATGACCCTCGACCTTGAACGCGTGCTCGCCGCCCTGGTCGCCGACCAGCACCTGCACGCCAACGACGCCGAGCACGTGCTCGACAACGCCGCCGCCCACCCCGCTTGCCATCCGCTCGAACAGATCGCCGCCTGCAGCCTGGAACACCGCCAACAGCCTGGCCAGCAGCTGGACCTTGAGCACCTTTGCCAATGGCTGGCCCGCAAGGTCGGCCAGCCTTACCTGCGCATCGACCCCATGCAGCTCGACCTGCCCCAGGTCAGCGGCCTGATCGCACCGGCCTTCGCCCAGCGCCACGGCATCCTCATCGTCGCAGCCGACGCCCTCGGCGTTACCGTCGCCAGTGCCGAGCCCTACCAGAACGACTGGCAGGCCGACCTGGCCCGCAGCCTGGGCCGGCCGATTCGCCGGGTGCTGGCCAGCCCGTTGCAGATCCGCCAGGCAGGGCAGTCGTTCGAGCACCTCGCCCAGTCGGTAAAAGGCGCGCAATACCAGCAGGCCGCCGGCCTGGGCGAACTCGAGCAACTGCTGGAACTGGGCAAGCGCCAGGCCGAAGCCAGCGCCGACGACGCGCACATCGTGCACATCGTCGACTGGTTGCTGCAGTACGCTATCGAACAACGTGCCAGCGACATTCACCTGGAACCCCGCCGCGATCAGGGCCAGTTGCGCTACCGCATCGACGGCCTGCTGCATAACGTGTACGCCTTTCCTGCCGGCGTAACCTTGGCACTGGTCAGCCGCCTCAAGCACTTGGGGCGCATGGATGTGGCGCAAAAGCGCCGGCCGCAGGACGGCCGCCTGCACAGCCGCCTGCCCGGCGGCGGTGAGGTCGAGCTACGGCTGTCGACCCTGCCAACCGCCTACGGCGAAAAGCTGGTGCTGCGCCTGTTCGACCCGCAGCAACTGCACGAGGGCTTCGACCGCCTCGGCCTGCAAGGCCAGCAACTGGCCCAGTGGCAGCGCCTGCTGGGCAAGCGCCAGGGCATCATCCTGGTGACCGGCCCCACCGGCTCCGGCAAGACCAGCACGCTGTATACCAGCCTCAAGCTATTGGCCACGCCACAGGTCAACCTGTGCACCATCGAAGACCCCATCGAGCGCCTGGAGCCGGCGTTCAACCAGTTGCAGGTGCAGCCCGCCCTGGACCTTGGTTTTGCCGCCGGGGTACGCGCCCTGCTGCGTCAGGACCCGGACATCATCATGATCGGCGAAATACGCGACCGCGAAACGGCCCTGGTGGCGGTACAGGCCGCCCTTACCGGGCATTTGGTGCTGTCTACCCTGCACACCAACGATGCCTGCGCGGCCATCACCCGCCTGCAGGAACTGGGCGTGGCCGACTACCTGATCAAGGCGACGCTGGTCGGCGTCCTGGCCCAGCGCCTGGTGCGCACCCTGTACCCGGACTGCCAGGCGAATACCTGCGCCCATTGCCGTACCTGCCGAGGCACCGGCTTTCATGGCCGCACCGGTTTGTTTGAACTGCTCGAGCCCAGCGACAAGCTGCGCGCGCTGATCGGCCGGGATGCCGACCTGACCATTCTGCGGCAACAGGCCCGGGCCGATGGCCTGGTGGACCTTCGCCGTTGTGGCGAGGCCAAGGTGACCACTGGGCAGACCTGCATGCATGAGGTGTTGCGCGTGTGCGGCTGACGAAAAGCCCCGGCATTCAGGAACTTGCCCCATTGGAAAAGATCCAACGGCGCATCTTCAACCCCCACCCTTCGAGGTGTTTCAACATGCGTCTCAAAACTGCCGTTGCCGCCGCTGCCCTGCTCTCGCTGCCTATGGGCTCGGCCATGGCTGATACCTTTTGGCGTAACGTGATTTCTTCCGGGGCAACGACTGGTTCGACCTACCTGACGTCGCGGGACCACAAGCTTGTCCTCGCCGCACAGGACGACGCCAGCAGCTTCGTTGCCAGCGAAGGTGCGATTCGTGGGCCGTTCCTGGAAGCCGCCATGCACCAGGCACGGGCCGAGAACCCGGGGCTGCAGGCCTCGGACATGGAGCTGGCCAATGCCATCCTGGCCAAGAATGCGGTAGCCGAGTAAAACCCCGGGGCGCGCGCTGCGCGCCCAATCGGTCACCCCTGCGCTATCAGCGATAAGCCTCCACCGGCACACAGGCACAGAACAGGTTGCGGTCCCCATACACGTTGTCGACCCGGTTAACCGCCGGCCAGTACTTGTGTTGGCGCACATGCGCAGCCGGTGCCACCGCCTGCTCCAGGCTATAGGGCCTGTCCCATATGCCCAGGACATCGGCCAAGGTATGCGGCGCATGCCTGAGCGGGCTGTTCTCTGCCGGCCACTTGCCATCCTGAACGTCCGCGATCTCCGCGCGAATTGCCAGCATCGCTTCGATAAAGCGGTCCAGCTCCGCCTTGGACTCACTTTCGGTCGGTTCCACCATCAGCGTACCCGGCACCGGGAACGACATGGTCGGTGCATGGAAGCCGTAGTCCATCAGGCGCTTCGCCACGTCCTCCTCGCTGATGCCCGTCAGCGCCTTCAACGGCCGCAGATCGAGTATGCACTCATGGGCCACGCGCTGGTTACGCCCGCGGTAGAGCACCGGGAAGGCCCCAGCCAGCTGGCTGGCCAGGTAGTTGGCAGAGAGGATCGCCACCTCGCTGGCGTCAGCCAGTTGCGGGCCCATCATGGCAATGTACATCCAGCTGATCGGCAGAATGCTGGCGCTGCCCCAGGGCGCAGCGCTGACCGCACTGTTGTTCGGATCCAGGCCGGGGACCGGTACCACCGGGTGGCTGGCGACGAAGGGTTGCAGATGAGCGCGAACACCGATCGGCCCCATGCCCGGACCACCGCCGCCGTGGGGGATGCAGAAGGTCTTGTGCAGGTTCATGTGCGACACATCGGCACCGATGTCGGCAGGGCGCGCCAACCCCACTTGGGCATTGAGGTTGGCGCCGTCCATGTACACCTGGCCGCCGTGCTGGTGCACCACGTCACAGATTTCGCGAATGCCCTCTTCGTACACACCGTGGGTTGAGGGGTAGGTGATCATCAGGCACGACAGGCGCTCACCGGCTGCACCGGCCTTGGCCTTGAGGTCTGCCAGGTCGACGTTGCCGCCCTGATCGCAATCGACTATCACCACCTCCATGCCAGCCATCTGTGCCGACGCTGGGTTGGTGCCGTGGGCCGACGACGGGATCAGGCACAAGGTACGCTGCGGTTGCTGGCAGCTGCGGTGGTAGCGGGTAATCGCCATCAGGCCAGCGTACTCACCCTGGGCCCCGGAGTTGGGCTGCATGCAGATGGCATCGAAGCCGGTAATGGTGCACAGCCAGCTTTCCAGCTCGTCGATCATCGCCTTGTACCCGACGGCCTGCCCCGCCGGGGCGAACGGATGCAGCTGAGCGAAAGCAGGCCAGGTGATCGGGATCATCTCGCTGGTAGCATTGAGCTTCATGGTGCAGGAGCCCAGCGGAATCATCGACTGGTTCAGCGCCAGGTCCTTGTTCTCCAGCTGCTTGAGGTAGCGCAGCATCTCGGTTTCGCTGTGGTGCAGGTTGAACACCGGGTGGGCAAGGAACGGCGAATGCCGCACCAGGCTGGGCGGAATGCCTTCGGCCAGGGCCGACTGGTCAAGCGCGGCGATGTCCAGCCCGTGGTCAACCCCCACGAAAATGTCCAACAGGCGCAGCACTGTCTGCTCGTTGCAGGTTTCATCCAGGCTCACGCCCAGGTGGCCGCGGCCCAGTATGCGCAGGTTGACCTGTGCGGCTTCAGCGCTCTCGATGATGGCTGCCTGTGCGCCACCCACGTCGAGGGTAAGGGTGTCGAAGAAGTGCTGGTTGAGGCGCTTGATGCCTTTGGCCGCAAGGCCGGCCGCCAGAATGACCGTCAGCCGGTGCACGCGCTGGGCAATGCGCTGAAGGCCTTGCGGGCCGTGGTAGACCGCGTAGAAGCCGGCGATGTTGGCCAGCAGCACCTGCGCCGTGCAGATGTTGGAGTTGGCTTTTTCACGGCGGATATGCTGCTCGCGGGTTTGCAGGGCCATGCGCAGCGCGGTGTTGCCACGGGCATCACGCGACACGCCGATGATGCGCCCGGGCATGGCCCGCTTGTAATCGTCGCGGCAGGCGAAATACGCCGCATGTGGCCCGCCGTAACCCATCGGTACACCAAAGCGCTGGCTGGAACCCAACACCACATCGGCGCCCAGCTCGCCGGGCGGCGTGAGCAGTACCAGGCTGAGCAGGTCGGCAGCCACGCAGGCCAGGGCGTGCTGGCCATGCAAGTGCTCGATCAGCGGGCGCAGGTCGCGCACCTCGCCGTGGGTATCGGGGTACTGCAGCAAGGCGCCGAATACCGCATGCGTGTTCAGGTTATCCACAGAGTCGATGATCAGTTCGAAGCCGAAGCCTTCGGCGCGGGTCTTGAGCACTGACAGGGTTTGCGGGTGGCAGTGCTCATCGGCGAAGAATGCATTGCTCTTGCTGCGCGCCACGCGCTTGGCCAGGGCCATGGCCTCGGCGGCGGCAGTCGCCTCGTCCAGCAGCGAGGCATTGGCCAGGGCCAGCCCGGTCAGGTCGATGACCATCTGCTGGTAGTTCAGCAGCGCCTCCAGCCGGCCCTGGGCTATTTCAGGCTGGTAAGGCGTGTAGGCGGTGTACCAGCCGGGGTTTTCCAGCACGTTGCGCAGGATGACCGTGGGGGTGATGGTGCCGTGGTAGCCCATGCCGATCAGGCTGGTCCATACCTGGTTTTGCGCAGCATAACCCGCGAGTTTGGCCAAGGCCGCCTGCTCGTCGAGTGCCGGTGGCAGGTCGAGGGGGCGCTTCAGGCGGATGCCTGGCGGAACGGTTTGCTCGATCAGCTCGGCGCGGCTCGCCACGCCCAGTGCATTGAGCATGGCCTGCTGCTCGGCGGCATCCGGGCCCAGGTGGCGACGCAGGAACGGGTTGAGCTCTTGCAGTTGATGCAGGGACGGCGACTGGGACATGACCACGCTCTCTTCCTGGAACAGCTCTCATGGAGACTACAAGTCTAGGAAGGGATTGCCGGTTGTGCGGGGAAAGTTGGTTGCAGGCCCGGCCTCTTCGCGGCTAAAGCCGCTCCTACAAGGGGTCGCGCAAGACGCAAGGGCCATGCAATACCTGTAGGAGCGGCTTTAGCCGCGAAGCAGGCGACGCGGTCTTACTCGCCGATCGCAGCCTTGTAACCAGCAGCATCCAGCAGCTTGTCCAGCTCGGCCTTGTCGCTTGGCTTGAGCTTGAAGATCCACGCCCCGTAAGGCTCTTCGTTGAGCAGCTCCGGGCTGTCAGCCAGCGCTTCGTTCACCGCGATCACTTCGCCACCCACTGGGGCATAGATGTCCGAAGCGGCCTTGACCGACTCGACCACACCGGCAGCGTCGCCCGCGGCGAACACCTTGCCGACTTCGGCAAGTTCGACGAACACCACGTCACCCAAGGCCTCCTGGGCGTGGTCGCTGATGCCCACGGTGACGCTGCCGTCAGCTTCCAGGCGGGCCCACTCGTGGCTTTCGGCGAAACGCAGTTCGGCGGGGATATTGCTCATGTCTTGAATTCCTCGATTGGCTCAGCGGTACGCCCGCCGGTAAATAATGGTTCAGATCAGGATCTTGCCGTGGCGCACGAAGGTCGGTTTGACCACCCGCACCGGGTACCACTTGCCGCGAATTTCCACCTCGGCCCGGTCACCAGTGGCCATGGGCACGCGCGCCAAGGCAATGGACTTGCTCAGCGTAGGCGAGAAACTACCACTGGTGATCTCCCCTTCGCCAATACCGGCGACACGCACGACCTGATGGGCGCGCAGCACGCCGCGCTCTTCCAGTACCAGGCCGACCAGTTTTTCCTGCACACCGTGCTCGATTTCCGCCAACAGGGCAGCGCGGCCAATGAAGTCACGCTCGGCAGGCTCCCAGGCAATGCTCCAGCCCAGGTTGGAGGTAAGCGGGGTGTGCTGCTCGTCAATGTCCTGGCCGTACAGGTTCATGCCGGCTTCCAGGCGCAGGGTGTCGCGGGCGCCAAGGCCGCTGGGGGCGATGCCAGCACCCACCAGGTCGTTGAAGAAGCCCACGGCCTGGTCGCCAGGGAAGATGATCTCGAGGCCGTCTTCACCGGTATAACCGGTGCGGGCAATGAACCAGTCGCCTTCGGCAAAGCCCTCGAATGGGCGCAGTTCGCGGATCAGCGCGGCACGCGCGGCGCTAAGCAGGGGCGCAACCTTTTCTCGGGCACGCGGGCCCTGGATGGCAAGGATGGCCAGGTCGGGGCGGACCTTGAAGTCCACGGCAAAACCGTCACGCTGCTGCTGCAGCCAGCCCAGCACCTTGGCGCGGGTGGCGGCGTTGGTGACCAGGCGATAGCCATGTTCCGTGCGGTATACGATCAGGTCGTCGATCACTCCGCCCTGCGCCTGCAGCAGCGGGCTGTATAGCGCTTTGCCAGTGTCGACGAGGCGGGCCACATCGTTGGCCAGCAGGCGCTGCAGCCAGGCGGTGGCATCGCTACCATCGACATCGATCACAGTCATGTGGGAGACATCGAACACCCCGCAATCGCTGCGCACCTGATGGTGCTCCTCGACCTGCGAGCCATAGTGCAGGGGCATGTCCCAGCCACCGAAATCGACCGTTTTGGCGCCTAGCGCCAAGTGCAGGTCGTACAAAAGCGTGCGCTGTCCCATGGGTTTCTCCTTCCGGGCGTGGCGAAGCGGCGGCGGTCGATGACGTTGCGCGTCAGCTCTTGTTGTTTGACACCCGCCGCGCGAATGCCGCGCATTGTAGCCGCAAGCCCGCGCGCTGGCACCCTCAGTGACCGTGGCAGGGTCGACGGGCCGAACGGCGGATCAGGCCGATGACCGGCAACAGGCCCACCAGCACCAGCGTCAGGGCGGGCAACGACGCTCTCGCCCATTCGCCTTCACTGGTCATCTCGAAAACCCGCACAGCAAGCGTGTCCCAGCCGAACGGCCGCATCAGCAAGGTGGCCGGCATTTCCTTGAGTACGTCGACAAACACCAATAAGGCGGCGCTGAGGGCGCCAGGCAGCAACAGCGGCAGGTAGACCTTGAGGAACAACCTGGCACCGCCGACACCCAGGCTGCGTGAAGCCTCGGGCAAAGAAGGCCGAATGCGCTCCAGGCTGCTTTCCAGTGGCCCGTAAGCCACGGCGATAAAGCGCACCAGGTAAGCCAGCAGCAAGGCCGACAGGCTGCCCAGCAGCAACGGTTTGCCGGCCCCGCCCAACCAGCCGGACAACGGGATGACCAGCTGGTTGTCCAGGTAACTGAAGGCCAGCATGATCGACACCGCCAACACCGAACCGGGCAAGGCATAGCCCAGGTTGGCCAGGCCGACCCCGGCGCGTATGCCGGCGCTCGGCGCCTGGCGCCGGGCGAAGGCCAGCAGCAATGCTGCGCTCACGGTGAGCAGCGCGGCCATGGCGCCCAGGTACAAGGTGTGCGACACCAGGCCGACATAGCGCTCGTCCAGGTCATGCCGCCCGCGCTGCCAGAACCACACCAGCAGTTGCAGCAGCGGGATGACGAAGGCGCAGGCGAACACCAGCAGGCACCAGCCGCTGGCCAGCAACGCCTTCAGCCCGCGCAAGCGGTACAGCGCCTGCCCGCGTGGCCGCTCGTTGCCACTGCGGCTGGCGCCGCGGGCACGGCGCTCGCCGTACAGCACCAGCATCACCGCCAGCAGCAAAAGGCTGGCCAGCTGGGCTGCGCTGGACAGGCTGAAAAACCCGTACCAGGTCTTGTAGATGGCTGTGGTGAAGGTGTCGAAATTGAACACCGCCACCGCGCCGAAATCGGCCAGGGTTTCCATCAGCGCCAGGGCGACACCGGCGCCGATCGCCGGCCGCGCCATGGGCAGCGCCACCCGCCAGAAGGCCTGCAAGGGTGATAACCCAAGCACCCGCGCGGCCTCCATCAAGCCTTTGCCCTGTGCCAGGAACGCCGTGCGCGCCAGCAGGTAGACATAGGGGTAGAACACCAGCACCAGCACGATGATGACCCCGCCGGTAGAGCGCACCCGGGGCAGGCGCATGGGGCCGAATACCTCGCGCAGTGCGGTCTGCACCGGGCCCGCGAAGTCCAGCAGGCCGACGAACACGAAAGCCAGCACATAGGCGGGTATGGCGAACGGCAACATCAGCGCCCAGTCCAGCCAGCGCCGGCCGGGGAACTCACAGAGGCTGGTGAGCCAGGCCAGGCTGACGCCCAGCACGGTGACGCCGATGCCCACCCCCAGAACCAGCGTCAGGGTGTTACCCAGCAGGCGGCTCATCTGGGTGTCGAGCAGGTGCGACCAGATCTGCACGTCTATGGATTGCCACGACAGCAGCAGCACGCTGAGGGGCAGGAGCACCAGGGCAGCGATCAGCGATACCGGCAAGTACCAGCGGCGTTGGGGGGTGTGGGACAAGGTGAATGTCTCTATGGCTGGTTTGCGACCGCTTTGCGGTCGTTCGCGGGCTCGCCCGCTCCCACAGGGACTGCCCAAATCTCAAGGGCAGTGCAGATCCTGTGGGAGCGGGCGACCCCGCGAAGAGGCCCTTTCAGGCCCCGAGAGGATAAAGCCCGGCGCTTAATTCCAGCCAGCCCGATCCATCAGGCGGATGGCTTCAGCCTGGCGTTTGCCGGCAATTTCCACCGGAATGCTGTCTGCCTTGAAGCTGCCCCACGCTGCCACTTCTTCCGATGGCCTGACCTTCGGGTTGGCCGGGAATTCCTGGTTGATGTCGGCGAACAGCTTCTGCGCTTCTTCACCCGTCATCCACTCCACCAGCTTGGTCGCCGCCTCGGGGTGCGGTGCATGTTTGGTCAGGCCAATGCCCGACAGGTTCACGTGCACGCCACGGTCGCCCTGGTTGGGCCAGAAGAGCTTCACCGGCAACTGCGGGTTCTGCTTGTGCAGGCGGCCGTAGTAGTAGGTGTTGACGATGCCCACGTCGCACTGGCCGGCCTCGATGGCCTGGATCACCGCGTTGTCGTCGGAGAACACATCGGTGGACAGGTTGTTGACCCAGCCTTTGACGATTTGCTCGGTCTTCGCCTCGCCATGGGTTTCGATCAGGGTGGCGGTCAGCGACTGGTTGTAGACCTTTTTCGCCGTGCGCAGGCACAGGCGGCCTTCCCATTGCTTGTCGGCCAGGGCCTCGTAGGTGCTCAACTCTGCCGGTTTGACCCGCTCGCTGGAGTAGACGATGGTGCGCGCGCGCAAGCTGAGGCCGGTCCAGTCATGGGACGAGGCGCGGTACTGCGGCGGAATGTTCTGGTCGATGGTGGCGGACTTGATCGGCTGCAGGATGCCCATTTGCTCGGCCTGCCACAGGTTGCCGGCATCGACGGTCAGCAGCAGGTCGGCCACGCCATTGTCGCCCTCGGCCTTGATGCGCTGCATCAGCGGCGCTTCCTTGTCGGTGATGAACTTGATCTTGACGCCGGTTTTGGCGGTATAGGCATCGAACACCGGCTTGATCAGCTCATCGATGCGCGAGGAGTACACCACCACTTCTTCCGCTGCCTGGGCGGTGCCGCCGAACAAAGTCAGGGCCAGGGCGGCCAGTAGGGGCTTGCGTGGCAACATGGAAAGCGCTCCTCGGAAGGTATGAGAGGCGCAAATGGTAGTGAATCCCATTTTCTTGCTCATCCATTGAGCCGTTACCGGATGTTGCAGAGGGGCCGCAAAGCGGCCCCGGCCATCTCAAGCCCTGGCCAATTCCGGCAAATCCCCGGACAGCCCCAACGCCTGGCGCACGAACATCGCCTTGGCTTCGGGCATCTGCTGCACCAGCTTCAGCCCACTGTTGCGCAACCAGCGCAACGGCAGCGGGTTGGCCTGGAACAACCGCTCGAACCCTTCCATCGCCGCCATCAGCGCCAGGTTATGCGGCATGCGCCGGCGCTCGTAACGGCTCAGTACCTTCACATCCGCCAGCCGTTCGCCACGCTCGCAGGCCTTGCCCAGTACGTCGGCCAGCACCGCCGCATCCAGAAACCCCAGGTTGACGCCCTGCCCGGCCAAGGGGTGGATGGTGTGGGCCGCATCACCCACCAACGCCAGGCCGTGCTCCACGTAGCGCTTGGCGTGTCGCTGACGCAGCGGTACACACACACGTGGGTCGGCCTGCAACACGCTCCCCAGGCGCCCCTCGAAGGCCCGCTCCAGGGCCTGCACGAAGGCAGCGTCATCCAGCGCCATCAACCGCTCGGCCTGCTCCGGCGTGGTCGACCAGACGATCGAGCACCAGTCTTGCTGGCCATCCCGGGTCAACGGCAGGAAGGCCAGCGGCCCCTCATCGGTGAAGCGCTGCCAGGCTGTGGCCTGGTGCCCGGCGCTGCAACGCACGCTGGTCACGATGGCGTGGTGCAGGTAATCCCATTCGCGGGTGTCGCAACCGGCCAGCCGCCGCACGGCCGAATGGGCGCCATCGGCCGCGACCACCAGCGGCGCGCGCAGGCGCCGGCCATCGGCCAGGGTCAGCAGCCAGTCATCGCCAGAGCGGCGCAGTTGTTCCAGCCGCGCGTTGGCCAGCAGGCCGACATCGCTGTCGTGCAGGCGCTCCAGCAGGCTGTCCTGCACCACGCGGTTCTCG
This sequence comes from Pseudomonas sp. PARCl1, assembly GCF_947311875.1. Lineage (NCBI taxonomy): Bacteria > Pseudomonadati > Pseudomonadota > Gammaproteobacteria > Pseudomonadales > Pseudomonadaceae > Pseudomonas > Pseudomonas sp. PARCl1. The sequence goes on along the minus strand of NZ_CAMZMX010000001.1, from coordinate 178,374 downwards.
ACGATATGGCCGAGCACCTGGGCGTGCACGCTGGCTGCCGAAAAGTGGATCTGCCCGGTGCCGCTGCCGTCCCACACATGCATGTCGGAATACGGCGTGGCACGCCGCTGGGCGATGCCTTCCCAGGCCCCGAGGCGTTCGAGAATGCGCTGGCTGGCGGCCGACAATGCGCTGACCCGCGGTTCGAACGGCGCCTGGGCATCGAACGGCTTGACCGTCAGCGGGCCGCCGTCGAGCAAGAGGATTTGCAAGCCACTGTGGCGTAACGCCAGGGCCAGGGCGCTGCCGACCATACCGGCACCGACAATCAACAGATCTGCGCGCATTTCCATGCCTACGCCAGCCTCGCTTGCGGCTTGAGCCGCACATATAGGGTTTTATCGACCCGCGCCACCAGTTCGCCGGCGCCATCGCGGATATCGACCTGCACACGCGGCAGGCACTTCTTGCCGGTAGCGGTCTGCTGGCGAATGTCGTCCAGCAGCGCGTCATCGACGTGGAATTCGGCAAACACCGGGCCTTTGCCCGGCGCGATGAAATCGATGCTGGCGGCCTTGTCCCAGACAATGTAGTCGCGCCCCAGCTGCTCGATCAGCAACAGCATGTAGAACGGGTCGACCATGGCATACAGGCTGCCGCCAAACTGGGTACCGACGTAATTGCGGTTCCAGCGCGTCAGCTTCATCGCCACCTTCACGCTGCGCAGGTCCGGGCTGATGTGCTGCACCCTGATACCTGCCCCCAGGTAAGGCGGGTAAAGGTTCAACAGCCAGCGCAGCATGCGCGCCCGGCGTGCGCGTTTACGGGGGTTGCTCATGCCTGGCCCTGCCGGTCGGGGCGGGTGCCCAGGCCCATGGCCTGGCGAGCGAACCAGCTTTTGGCCGGTGGCAGCAGGTCGAGCCCGAGCAGGCCCAGGTTGCGCCCGGCGGCCAGCAACGGCTGCTGGCTGCCGAACAGGCGGGTGACCTGGTCGGAGAAGCCGATGGTCATGGCCTGGTCCAGGCGCTGGCGCTGGTGATAGGCCTGCAGCGTGGCCAGGTCGCCCGGGCGCTGCGGGCCGGCAAGCAGCGCCTCGGCCAACGCCTGCACGTCACGCAACGACAAGTTGAACCCCTGCCCGGCAATCGGGTGCAAGCTGTGCGCAGCGTTGCCCAGCACCACCAACTGTGGCCGCACCTGCTCCTGGGCTTCGATCAACGACAGCGGGTACAGATGCCGTGCACCCACCTGGCGCAGCGCGCCCAGCCGGTAGCCGAACACCCCCTGCAACTCGCGCAGGAAACTGCGCTCGTCGATCGCGGCCAGGCGTTTTGCGTCCATGCCCTGGCGGGTCCATACCAGCGCGCAGCGGTTATCCGGCAATGGCAGCAGGGCCATGGGGCCGTCTTCGGTGAAGCGCTCGAAGGCCTGGCCGCCATGGGCCTCGCCAGGGCTGATGTTGGCGATCAGGGCGCTTTGCTGGTAGGGCGTATGGCGTACCTGGATGCCCAGTTGCTCGCGCAAACCAGAACGGCCGCCGTCGGCCAGCACTGCCAGGTCGCATTGCAGCTGGGTGTCGTCGTTCAAGCGCAGCTGGTAGCCACCGTCGACCGCCTGCAGCGCGGTCACTTCTGCCGGGCAGCGCCAGCTGACCACCTCGCGGTCCAGGCCTTGCCACAGGCACTGGCCCAGCCAGGCGTTCTCCACCACGTAACCCAGCGCCGGCACGCCTTCTTCCTGGGCATCCAGGCGGGTGGCGCCAAAGCGGCCACGGTCGGAGACGTGAATCTGCCGGATCGGCTCGGCGCGCTGGCCAATGGCCTGCCACAGGCCCAGTTGCTGGTAGATCTGCTGGGTGCCGAAGGACAAGGCCGAAGAGCGGGCATCGTAGCTGGGCTGGTAACTGTCGCCAGGGGCGAACGGCTCGATCAGCAGGATTTTCCAGCCTCTGGCCTTGGCCCCGGCCTGCAAGGCCAACGCCAGGCTGGCACCCACCAGGCCGCCACCAATGATTGCCAGGTTTACCCGGTTCATGCGGCGTCCTTGCGTGCAGCCTGCATCAGCGCCTCGATCTCGGCGACCGTGCGTGGCACGCCCGAAGTGAGGATTTCACAACCTTGCCTGGTCACCACCACGTCGTCCTCGATCCTTACGCCAATGCCGCGCCACTTCTTGGCCACGGCCTGATTGTCGGCACCAATGTAGATACCCGGTTCGACGGTCAGCGCCATACCCGGTTCCAGCACCCGCCATTCACCCCCCACCTTGTACTCGCCCACATCGTGCACATCCATGCCCAGCCAGTGGCCGGCGCGGTGCATGTAGAAGGCGCGGTAGGCTTCGCTGTCGATCAGCGCCTGCACATCGCCTTCCAGCAGGCCCAGTTCCACCAGCCCGGTGGTGATGACCCGCACGGTCGCCTCATGGGCATGGTTCCAGTGCTTGCCGGGGGCGATTTCGGCGAACGCGGCCGCCTGCGCCTTGAGCACCAGCTCGTAGATAGCCTTCTGCTCGGGTGAAAAGCGCCCGCTGACCGGGAAGGTGCGGGTGATGTCACTGGCGTAGCAGTCGATTTCGCAGCCGGCGTCGATCAGCACCAGGTCGCCCTCCCTGAGCGGTGCGTCATTCTGCTGGTAGTGCAGGATGCAGCCATTGCGCCCAGCGGCAACGATGGAACCGTAGGCCGGCATCTTCGCCCCGCCCTTGCGGAACTCGTAGTCCAGCTCGGCTTCCAGGCTGTATTCGTACAACCCGGCCCGGCAGGCCTGCATGGCCCGCACATGGGCACGCGCAGAAATGTCTGCAGCTGCGCGCATGACCTTCACTTCCGCTGCCGATTTATACAGGCGCATGTCATGCAGCAGATGATCCAGCGCAACGAACTCGTTCGGTGGCTGGGCACCCAGCCGGGCCTTGGAGCGGATCACGTTGATCCAGTCCATCAACCGGCGGTCGAATTCAGGGTTGCTGCCCATGGCGCTGTACACCCGCTCGCGGCCTTCGATCAGGCCAGGCAGGATTTCGTCGATGTCTGCGATGGGGAATGCATCGTCGGCGCCATAATCACTCACCGCGCCTTCCTGGCCGGCGCGCAGGCCATCCCACAGCTCCCGCTCGGGGTTGCGCTCTCGGCAGAACAACACGTACTCACCGTGCTCACGCCCGGGGATCAGGGCAATGACCGCCTCTGGCTCGGGGAAGCCGCTGAGGTACTGGAAGTCGCTGTCCTGGCGGTACACGTGCTCGACGTCGCGGTTGCGGATGGCAACCGCGGCGGCGGGCAGGATGGCGATGCTGTTGGGGACCATCTGCGCCATCAGCGCCTTGCGCCGCCGGGCATACTCGGCCTTGGGAATGTGGCTCATGGGCAGACTACCCCTGGTTGATCAGTGCAGCGATGGCTTGGGCGCGGGTGCGGAAGGCTTGGCCAGCTCGGAGAACAGCAGCAGCGGCGCAACGCGCAGGTACTCCATGACTTCCATGTAGTCGCTCTCGCCGTCCTCGGATTCTTCGAGGGCTTCCTGCACCTGGGAAATGGCCACCAGGTCCTGCAGCACTTCCTTGGCCTCGTCGGACAAGTCGTTGCCGCCGGCGTTCAGGCCAAAGCCGGTGATGAAGCCCTGGCACCACTGCCCCAGCGCGGTGGCGCGGTCGGCCAGCGCGGCATCGTCGGAAGGCAGCAGCAGAACGATGGCCATGTCGTCGCTGGTGAGCTCGCCCTTGACCATTTCCTGCAGGCCAACCAGGGCGTTACGCACGGTGTCACCGGGCTCGGTTTCCAGCAGTTGGGCCGCGTCGGCCAGCCAGCCGTCGGCATCGAAGCCGGCACCGGCGCAGCTGCGGCCAATCAGCAGGCCGTGCAGTTCGGCCGGGGTGACAGGGTGGCCATTGCTGGACAGCAGCATGGCGAAAGCGATGTAGGGCGATTGGGTATTGGGCATGGGCAGCTAGGCGCCAGACGGCGCAAATGACTAGAATGAGGCCTTGTATCCTAGCACCGGCAGGCGCGCCAAGACCATCGGCACTGGCCGTCGCCACCCAGGGAGAGGCATCATCGCCAGGTGACCGAACGACGGAGCGAATCGAGTGCAACCCACGCAAGAGAACGACCTGCAGGCACTGATGAGCCGTTTCGAGCTGCTGATCGAACGTGTCGAGCAACTAAAACGGCAAAATGCACTCCTAGTAGCTCAGGAAAAGTCCTGGCGCGAAGAGCGCGCCCACCTCATCGAAAAAAACGAGATAGCCAAGCGCAAGGTCGAGTCGATGATTTTACGCCTCAAGGCTCTGGAGCAAGACTCATGAGTTCAAGCAATAGCGTCACCGTGCAGATCCTCGACAAGGACTACTCGATCATCTGCCCGCCGGAAGAGCGCAACAACCTGGTCAGCGCAGCCCGCTACCTGGACAGCAAGATGCGCGAGATCCGCAGCAGCGGCAAGGTGATCGGCGCCGACCGCATTGCCGTCATGGCCGCGTTGAACATCACCCACGAGATGCTGCACCGCCAGGAAGACCGCAGCGCGGCGCCCGTCAGCGGCACCAACCGCGAACAGGTGCGCGACCTGCTGGATCGGGTAGACAAGGCTTTGTCCGACGACACGGATACCAAAATCGGCTGAGATTGGTATACTGGCGCCACTCCCTGGGGGATGCGCCAGTCGGTTATGTCCCTGAGCCGATACGCACAACCACGGGGGTTGCACGCTGGGGCCGGTGTGCATGTCCGCCCGACGGAAAGCCTTAACGCCCCCTGCAATCTCCACCTTGAACTTTCGGGTTCAAGGGCTACACCGATAGCGGTCTTATCGGGGAGCCTGAATTCCTTGCCCGCCCCCTGTGGCGGGCAATTCGTTTGTGCCGCGTCTGGCGGCCAGCACCCCTGGGATCGCCTGTGCCATGACCGACACCGCGCCGCTTACCCGCCCTCAGCTTCGCCGTTTGCTGCGCAATGCCCGTCGCGCCCTCACCCCCGCCCAGCAACGCCAGGCGGCCCGTGGGCTGTACCGGCAACTGGCCCAGCACCCCCTATTCCGCCGCGCCAGGCACATTGCCCTGTACCTGCCCAACGACGGCGAAATAGACCCGCGCCTGTTATTGCGTGAAGCCCAGCGCCGCGGCAAGCGCACCTACCTGCCGGTACTGCATGCCTGGCCGCGCACGCGCATGGTGTTCCAGCGTTTCGAGCCAGGGGAAAAACTGCGACCCAACCGTTTCCGTATCCCCGAACCGGTTATCGAGCGCAAACGCCAACGGCCCATCTGGGCACTGGACCTGATTCTGTTACCGCTGGTGGGCTTTGATGAGGTGGGCGGCCGCCTGGGCATGGGTGGCGGCTTCTATGACCGCAGCCTGGCCTACCAGGGGCGCCGGCAAAGCTGGAAAAAACCGTTGCTGCTGGGCTTGGCGCATGAGTGCCAGAAGGTCGAGCGGCTGGCGCAGGCCAGTTGGGACGTACCGTTGCAGGGCACGGTCTCGGACCGTGGCTGGTACCTGGCGCCGCGGTAATCGGCGCCAGCAGGGGGCATCAACGTTGTGGCTGGCTGGCGTCTGCCGACGTTTGGTAGGCGTTGTCCAGCTTGCGCTCCCATAGCCCTTGCGCATAACCGGTAGTGACCACACCCAGGCCAAAAATAAACACCAGGACCCACAGCAGATCCGGTTTTTTACGTTGATACATGGAAGATTGCCCCCCAAGGCAAACTGTTCAGGCTCGGCGGCTTTCTGAGTGCCGCCGGAGCATCGCGCATTAAACGGGGCGCATTTTCCGACAACCTGCGTCTGCAAGCAAACCTTGACGCCAACCGGCTGTCGGTTTCGTGCAACAGGTTATTACAAACCTTTTCAGGAGCAACACGCATGGCCTACTGGCTGATGAAATCCGAGCCCGACGAACTCTCCATCGAAGCGCTGGGGCGCCTGGGCGAAGCGCGCTGGGACGGCGTGCGCAATTACCAGGCGCGTAATTTCCTGCGGGCCATGAGCGAGGGTGACAGGTTCTTTTTCTACCATTCCAGCTGCCCGCAGCCTGGCATCGCCGGTATTGGCGAAATCATTCGTGCGGCTTACCCCGACCCGACTGCCCTGGACCCGCAAAGCCCATACCATGATGCCAAGGCCACAGCCGAGAAGAACCCGTGGAGCGCAGTGGACGTGGCGCATGTGCAAACCCTGCCACGGGTACTGGAGCTGGGCCAGCTGAAGCAGCAGGCCGGCCTGGCCGAACTGCCGCTGGTGCATAAGGGCAGCCGCCTGTCGGTCATGCCGGTAACCGCCGAGCAATGGGCGGTGATTGTCGCGTTGCGCTGAAACCGCGCGCCAGCGGCGCCGTTTACTGCACGATCAGGTTGTTGAACAGCAGGTCCTCAACGATCGGCTTGCCCTCTTCGGCTTCCATCACCTGCTGCACTTGTTTCAGTGCCTCCTGGCGCAGGTGCTCCTTGGCCTCGACATTGCTCATGCTGTCGACAGTCTGTTGGGTGAACAGCGCCACCAGCTGGTTACGGATCAGCGGTTCGTGGTGCTGAACGGCCTTGGCGGCTTCATCACCGGTCACACGCAGGGCCACATCGGCCTTGTACACCCGCAGGCGGGGGCCGCCATCCAGGGCATAGTTGCCGACAAAAGGCGGGCTCAGGGTGATGTAGGCAACCTTGGGGGCACCCTCCTTGGCTTCTTCGGCCATGGCCGCAGTTGGCAGCAACAGCGCCAGTACCATCAAGATCCACGCTTTCACGAATTCGCTCCTCATTCCAATTGGCGCCAGCTTACCCAGCGCTGCGCGCAAACCCAAGCCCAGGCTCACGCCGCCGCTTATGCCTGCCCATCAGGGCGGGCCATGCTCGTTGACCCGGTACGCCGCCCTCCTACACTTATCGGCCACGACCCGCAAAGGAATAGCCCCAATGAAAGCTGTGTTGTGCAAAACCCTTGGCCCGGCGGGCAACCTGGTGCTGGAAGAAGTCGCCAGCCCACTGCCGAAGAACAACGAAATCCTGCTGGACGTGCAGGCTGCCGGGGTCAACTTTCCTGACACGCTGATCATCGAAGGCAAGTACCAGTTTCAGCCACCGCTGCCGTTCTCCCCCGGTGGTGAGGCGGCCGGTGTGGTAGCCGCGGTCGGGGAAAAGGCCGGCGCCTTCAAGGTCGGTGACCGGGTCATGGCGCTGACCGGCTGGGGGGCGTTTGCCGAGCAGGTGGCAGTGCCGTTCTACAATGTGCTGCCGATCCCGGCGAGCATGGACTTCACCACGGCAGCGGCGTTTGGCATGACCTATGGCACCTCGATGCATGCCCTGCGCCAGCGTGGCCAATTGCAAGCGGGTGAGACCTTGCTGGTGCTGGGCGCGTCCGGTGGCGTCGGCCTGGCAGCGGTGGAGATCGGCAAGGCCATGGGGGCACGGGTAATCGCGGCCGCCAGCAGTGCCGACAAACTGGCGGTGGCCAAGGCAGCCGGGGCAGATGAGCTGATTGACTACAGCCAGGCCAGCCTGCGCGAGGAAATCAAGCGCCTGACCAACGGCCAGGGGGTGGACGTGATCTACGACCCGGTCGGTGGAGAGCTGTTCGAGCAGGCGGTACGCGGGCTGGCCTGGAATGGCCGATTGCTGGTGGTGGGGTTCGCCAGTGGCACCATTCCACAGCTGGCAGCCAACCTGGTGCTGCTCAAGGGCGCGGCGGTGCTTGGGGTGTTCTGGGGTGCGTTTGCCCAGCGCCAGCCGCAGGACAATGCGGCCAACTTCCAGCAGCTGTTTGCCTGGCATGCCCAAGGCAAGTTGAAGCCGCTGGTGTCGCAGACTTATCCACTGGCCGAGGCCGGGGCTGCCATTGAGAAACTGGGGCAGCGGCAGGCTGTGGGTAAGTTGGTGGTGCTGGCCAGGTAAGGCTTTAGATCTTCATCTGCCGCTGCGGCCTTTTCGCGGGCGCGCCCGCTCCCACAGGTTCAAAAAGCATGGATTCCTGTGGGAGCGGGCGTGCCCGCGAATAGGCCGGCACTGGCTGATCAAACCTCGCGCGGGTTATGGCAACGGCGGAACCGCGCCTCCAGGTTGCGATCAGGCATCTGGTGGCTGCGCAGGGCCTGCAAGGTCTGTTCGACATAGTCGCGGGTGGTGCCGTAGCGCCCTTTGGCGCTGGCCAGGATATGGCTGAGCAAGGTATCCGGCAGATCGCCGGCATAGCAGGGTAAATGCCGCTCCAGCACAAAGCCCAGCGCCTGCACTTTGGTGCCATCGCCCAGCCGGCAGTTGAGCCAATGCGGCCGATAGGCCGGGTAAGGCATCTCGCGTTGCCACAGGGCCATGAGCGAGTCGTCCAGGTTGCTTTCATCCAGCCGGTAGGCAAAGCCACTGCAGGACCCGCCACGGTCCAGGCCGAATACCAGCCCGGGGGTTTCCGGGGTACCGCGATGCTCATGCGACCACAAGTAGAGCCCCCGGTGATAACCATGTACGCGTGCGCGCTGGCGCTCCACCGAATTGCACTCGGGGCGCCAGATCAACGAGCCATAGGCAAACAGCCACACCGGCCCACCCGGGTGCCGAGACATGGTGGTCTTCATGGAGTTGAACAACTGTTCGTGCGTATGTTGCTGACCAAAGTCGAGTGTCGGTGGATATGAAACTTTCCACGACATGCTTTCAAGTGCCGACATAAGCTGCCGCCAGGATTCCTGTGAACTACGGATGTAGCGAAATTCGATGAGGTTAAGCGCCAAGGCCTCTATACCAAGGCGCTTGCACTAACCATAGGCCAGAACCGCAGGAATACTCAAGCCTTCGTAGCCAGGTTTCATACGCGTAGCCGACGACTGGGAATGATTGTTTCAACAACAGGGAAAGTTATTAATCAAGGCGGTAACAGTTACCGCCTTATAACCTGACTTGCCAACTTGGGTTATTAGCCACGTGGGGCATAGGCAAATACATCGGCACGCATGCGGTGCGCATCCATGCCGGCTTCGACCAAGGCGTCGAGTGTGGCGTAGATCATGTTTGGCGAGCCACTGGCATACACATGCACAGTATTGAGGTCGGCGATGTCCTCGCAAACGGCTTCATGCAACATGCCGCAACGCCCTTCCCAGCCGCACAGATCGCTGACCACCTGGTGCAGGTACAGGTTGGGCAGGCGCTGCCATTCGTCCCAATGCTCGATCTGGTAAAAATCTTCAGGCCGACGCACCCCCCAGTACAGGTGCACCGGGTACTGGAAACCCTTGGCGCGGCAATGCTCGACCAGGCTGTGCATCTGGCCCATGCCGGTGCCGGCGGCAATCAATACCAACGGGCACTCGGGCAACTCGGCCAGGTGGGTGTCGCCAAACGGCATTTCGATACGCGCCAGGCCGTCGCGCCTGAGCTGCTCGATCAGTTGCTGGGCACTGGGCTCGCGCGCCAGTACGTGCAGCTCCAGTTCACGCCCGCCGTGCGGCGCAGACGCCAGCGAGAAGGCCGCCTGCTTGCCGCCCTCACGCTCGATCATCAGGTACTGCCCGGCGTGGTAACGCGGGGGTTTGCCCGCCGGTGCACGCAAGCGCACCCGCCACACGTCGCCACCGACGTCAACGCATTCACTCACGCTGCACGCCAGCTTGCGCACAGGCAACTCGCCCAGGGCGAGCACACCGTCCCAGAGCAACACGCAGTCCTCCAGCGGTTCGGCAATGCAGGTGAACAACTCGCCATGGTCGCGGATTTCGCCGTCCTGACGGACCCGGCCCTCGACCAACAACGCGGCGCAGACATGGCAATTGCCATTGCGGCAGCTGTTCGGGCAGTCATAGCCCAGCCGCCGCGCTCCATCCAGGATCCGTTCCCCGGGTTCGAGCGCCAGCACCGCCCCGGACGGCTGCAACGTTACCTGCATCAATCTATTCCCAACTGATCCCACAGCTCATCGATACGCCGGGTGACGGCTTCGTCCTTGACGATGACCCGCCCCCATTCGCGTGTAGTCTCGCCTGGCCACTTGTGCGTGGCATCCAGGCCCATCTTCGACCCCAACCCCGAAACCGGCGACGCGAAGTCGAGGTAGTCGATCGGGGTGTTGTCGATCATCACCGTATCACGCTTGGGGTCCATGCGTGTGGTGATTGCCCAGATCACATCGTTCCAGTCCCGGGCGTTGATATCGTCATCGGTGACAATAACGAACTTGGTGTACATGAACTGTCGCAGGAACGACCATACACCCAACATCACGCGCTTGGCATGGCCGGGGTACTGCTTCTTCATGGTCACCACCGCCATGCGGTACGAGCAACCTTCCGGCGGCAGGTAGAAGTCGGTGATCTCCGGGAACTGCTTTTGCAGGATCGGCACGAACACTTCGTTCAGCGCGACACCGAGAATGGCCGGCTCATCAGGCGGGCGACCGGTGTAGGTGCTGTGGTAGATCGGCTTGAGCCGGTGGGTGATGCGCTCGACGGTGAACACCGGGAAGCTGTCCACTTCGTTGTAGTAGCCGGTATGGTCACCATACGGGCCCTCGGGGGCCATTTCGCCAGGGTGAATCACGCCTTCCAGGATGATTTCGGCGGTGGCCGGCACCTGCAGGTTGCTGCCACGGCACTTCACCAGTTCGGTGCGGTTGCCGCGCAGCAGGCCGGCGAAGGCATATTCGGAGAGGGTGTCCGGTACCGGCGTCACGGCGCCCAGGATGGTTGCCGGGTCTGCGCCCAGGGCGACCGCAACCGGGAACGGCTGGCCCGGGTTCTTCTCGCACCATTCGCGGTAGTCGAGCGCACCGCCCCGGTGGCTAAGCCAACGCATGATGACCTTGTTGCGGCCGATCACCTGCTGCCGGTAGATACCCAGGTTCTGGCGGTCCTTGTTCGGCCCGCGGGTCACGGTAAGGCCCCAGGTGATCAGCGGCGCCACGTCGCCAGGCCAGCAGTGCTGGATAGGCAGCGCGCCAAGGTCGACGTCGTCACCCTCGACCAGCACTTCCTGGCAGACCGCGTCCTTGACCACTTTCGGCGCCATCGACACGACTTTCTTGAAGATCGGCAGCTTCGACCAAGCGTCCTTCAGGCCCTTCGGCGGCTCGGGCTCCTTGAGAAACGCCAGCAATTTACCGATTTCCCGCAGTTCACCGACCGACTCGGCGCCCATGCCCATGGCCACGCGCTCTGGGGTGCCAAACAGGTTGCCGAGCACCGGGATGTCGAAGCCTGTGGGGTTTTCGAACAATAACGCCGGGCCTTTGGCACGCAGGGTGCGGTCGCAGACCTCGGTCATTTCCAGGACGGGGGAGATCGGAACCTGGATGCGCTTGAGCTCGCCGCGCTGTTCCAGGCCACGGATGAAGTCGCGCAAGTCGCGATACTGCATGCGGGAGCCTCGTATTGGCCGTATCGGTCGGGGGTGCAGAGTGTAGCGCCGTTCGGGATTTGTTTGGGGGCAAAAATGCAGTGGGGCCGCTTCGCCCCCCCTCGCGGGCACGCCCGCTGCCACAGGCTCAGTGTGATCCTTGTGGGAGCGAGCGTGCCCGCGAAGGGGCGCGAAGCGGCCCCATTCAGTTCCGGTCTGGAAACGCTTACTTGCGCTTCATCGACAGGAAGAACTCGTCGTTGGTCTTGGTCTGCTTGAGCTTGTCGACCAGGAACTCGATGGCGGCGATTTCATCCATCGGGTGCAGCAGCTTGCGCAGGATCCACATGCGCTGCAATTCGTCGTCGGCGGTCAGCAGCTCTTCGCGGCGGGTACCGGAGCGGTTGATGTTGATGGCCGGGAACACGCGCTTCTCGGCGATGCGGCGGTCCAGCGGCAGCTCCATGTTGCCGGTGCCCTTGAACTCTTCGTAGATCACTTCGTCCATCTTCGAGCCGGTTTCGACCAGCGCGGTGGCGATGATGGTCAGCGAACCGCCTTCCTCGATGTTACGTGCCGCACCGAAGAAGCGCTTCGGCTTTTCCAGGGCGTGGGCGTCGACACCACCGGTCAGTACCTTGCCAGAGCTCGGGATCACGGTGTTGTAGGCACGCGCCAGGCGGGTGATGGAGTCCAGCAGGATCACCACGTCTTTCTTGTGCTCGACCAGGCGCTTGGCCTTCTCGATCACCATTTCGGCAACCTGCACGTGGCGCGCTGGCGGCTCGTCGAAGGTCGAGGCAACCACTTCGCCGCGCACGGTACGCTGCATTTCGGTCACTTCTTCCGGGCGCTCGTCGATCAGCAGGACGATCAGGTGGCACTCAGGGTTATTACGGGTGATGTTCGCCGCGATGTTCTGCAGCATGATGGTCTTGCCCGCTTTCGGCGGAGCAACGATCAGGCCGCGCTGGCCCTTGCCGATCGGGGCGCACAGGTCGATGACGCGGCCGGTCAAGTCCTCGGTGGAACCGTTGCCGGCTTCCATCTTCAGGCGCTTGTTCGGGAACAGCGGCGTCAGGTTTTCGAACAGGATCTTGTTCTTGGCGTTTTCCGGGCGGTCGAAGTTGATGGTGTCGACCTTCAGCAGCGCGAAGTAACGCTCCCCTTCTTTCGGTGGGCGGATCTTGCCGACGATGGTGTCGCCGGTGCGCAGGTTGAAACGGCGGATCTGGCTGGGCGAGACGTAGATATCGTCAGGGCCGGCCAGGTAGGACGCATCAGCCGAACGCAGAAAACCGAAACCATCCTGGAGAATCTCCAGCACGCCATCACCGGAGATCTCTTCGCCGCTTTTCGCGTGCTTTTTCAGCAGGGCGAAAATCACGTCCTGTTTGCGCGAACGGGCCATGTTTTCGATGCCCATCTGTTCGGCCATTTCCAAAAGATCGGTAATCGGCTTTTGCTTGAGTTCAGTCAGGTTCATAAGGGGAATGACGTAATCATGTAAGAAGGGAGAATTAAGCTTTGGCTTAATGAAGCCGCGCCGCTAGATGGCGACAGGATCGCGTACTGATTCGAATTGGGGATGCTTCGGCGACGGCATGTAGAGGGCACTGGAGAAGCAGTGCGAGGCCGAATGTAACACTTGCTTTTTTCTGCGTCTAGTGCTCTGAAAAAGAAAAGCCCCGCATTCGCGGGGCCTTTTCACATCACAGGTGGGCGTCGAGGAACGCGGCCAGCTGGGATTTGGACAGCGCGCCCACCTTGGTGGCCTCGACGTTGCCGTTCTTGAACAACATCAGCGTCGGGATGCCACGCACGCCATGCTTGGCCGGGGTTTCCTGGTTATCGTCGATGTTCAGCTTGGCGACGGTCAGCTTGCCCTCGTAGGTGGAAGCGATGTCGTCCAGTACCGGCGCGATCATCTTGCACGGGCCGCACCATTCAGCCCAGTAGTCGACCAGCACCGGGCCTTGAGCCTTCAAGACTTCGTCTTCGAAGGTGGCATCGGTGACATGTTTGATCAGATCGCTGCTCATGGATATCTCCAGGGTCGTAAGCAAAAAAACGTGGCTCATGATAGCCGCACCCACGCTCGACAGGAAGCTGCGGTCGATTGAGTGTAACTATAGTTGGGCAAGACGCCACGAATCGAAACTGTCATCTGCGTGTAATAGCATCGGATGGCACATTGCCTTGCATCAAGGCCTGGCGTGGCACGCGTTGGCGACAGCCTGCTATCGTGGCACGATTGCCGGGTTAACGACCGAGAACACACAGCATGCCGCACAACATCGCGAAGAACCTGTCTCTGATCGCCGCCATCGACCTTGGCTCCAACAGTTTCCACATGGTCGTGGCCAAGGCCCACCATACCGAAATCCGCATCCTCGAGCGGCTCGGCGAGAAGGTTCAGCTTGCCGCCGGCATCGACGAAGAGCGCAAGCTCAGTGAAGAGGCGATGGAGCGGGGCCTGGACTGCCTCAAGCGCTTTTCCCAACTGATCCACGGCATGCCGGCTGGCTCGGTGCGCATCGTCGGTACCAATGCCCTGCGCGAAGCGCGCAACCGCAACGAATTCATCCAGCGTGCCGAAGCCATCCTCGGGCACCCGGTCGAGGTCATCTCCGGCCGCGAAGAGGCGCGCCTGATCTACCTGGGTGTGTCCCACACCTTGGCCGACACCCCCGGCAAGCGCCTGGTCGCCGACATCGGCGGCGGCAGCACCGAGTTCATCATTGGCCAGCGCTTCGAGCCGCTGCTGCGCGAAAGCCTGCAAATGGGTTGCGTCAGCTTCACCCAGCGCTACTTCCGCGACGGCAAGATCACGCCGGCCCGCTACGCCCAGGCCTACACCGCCGCGCGCCTGGAGCTGATGAGCATCGAAAACGCCCTGCACCGCCTGACCTGGGACGAGGCCATCGGCTCGTCCGGGACCATCCGTGCCATCGCTGCCGCCATCAAGGACGGCGGCCTGGGCAACGGCGAGGTCAACGCCGAGGGCCTGGCCTGGGTCAAGCGCAAGCTGTTCAAGCTGGGCGACGTCGACAAGATCGACTTCGAAGGCATCAAGCCGGACCGCCGTACCATCTTCCCTGCCGGCCTGGCGATTCTGGAAGCCATCTTCGATGCCCTGGAACTGCAGCGCATGGACCATTGCGACGGCGCGCTGCGCGAAGGCGTGCTGTTCGACCTGCTAGGCCGCCACCACCATGAAGATGTGCGCGAACGCACCCTGAACTCACTGATGGAGCGTTACCACGTCGACCAGGGCCAGGCAGCGCGCGTCGAGCGCAAGGCCTTGCACGCCTTCGACCAGGTCGCGGATGCATGGGGGTTGAAGGATGGAAATTGGCGCGATCTGCTTGGCTGGGCAGCCAAAGTGCATGAAATCGGCCTGGATATCGCCCACTACCACTATCACAAGCATGGCGCCTACCTGATCGAACACTCCGACCTGGCGGGCTTCTCGCGCGAAGACCAGCAGATGATGGCCCTGCTGGTACGCGGCCACCGCCGCAACATTCCCAAGGACAAGTTTGCCGAACTGGGCGAGGAAGGCGTGAAACTGCTGCGCCTGTGCGTGCTGCTGCGCTTCGCCATCCTGTTCCACCACATCCGTGGCAACCAGCAGATGCCGAAGGTCCAGCTCAAGGCTGCCGGGGAAAGCCTCGACATCGCCTTCCCTGAAGGCTGGCTGGAACAGAACCAGCTGACCCAGGCCGACTTCGCCAACGAGGCGGAGTGGCTGACCCGGGTCGGCTTCGTCCTCAGCGTACGTTGAGGACCGGGTTGCTCAGGCGCTCCAGCAGGGTCGCCTGAACGCTGCGCGGGTTCTGGTTGCCGGTTGGGGTGCTGCGCACGTAGCGCCCGTCGGGCTGCAAGGTCCAGGCATGGGTGTTGTCGGTCAGGTAGCCTTCCAGCTCTTTCTTCACCCGCAGCAACAGCTTCTTGCCTTCGACCGGGAAGCAGGTCTCGACACGCTTGTCGAGGTTGCGCTCCATCCAGTCGGCGCTGGACAGGTAGATCTGCTCTTCGCCGCCATTGAGGAAGTAGAACACCCGCGTGTGCTCCAGGAATCGACCGATGATCGAGCGCACCTGGATATTGTGCGAAACCCCCGGAATACCTGGGCGCAGGCAGCACATGCCACGCACCACCAGGTCGATCTTCACGCCAGACTGGCTGGCCTTGTACAACGCCTTGATCACCTTGGCGTCGGTCAGCGAGTTGAACTTGGCGATGATGTGCGCCGGCTTGCCGTCGAGGGCGAACTGGGTTTCCCGCGCGATCATGTCGAGCATGCCCTTCTTCAGGGTAAACGGCGCGTGCAGCAGCTTTTTCATGCGCAGGGTCTTGCCCATGCCGATCAGCTGGCTGAACAGCTTGCCAACGTCCTCGGTGAGGGCGTCGTCTGAGGTCAGCAGGCTGTAGTCGGTGTACAGGCGGGCGTTACCGGCGTGGTAGTTGCCGGTACCCAGGTGGGCGTAGCGCACGATCTCGCCGTGCTCGCGGCGCAGGATCAGCATCATCTTGGCGTGGGTCTTGAAACCGACCACGCCGTAGATCACCACCGCACCCGCGGCTTGCAGGCGGCTGGCCATCTGCAGGTTGGACTCTTCGTCGAAACGCGCACGCAGTTCGATCACCGCGGTGACCTCCTTGCCGTTTCGCGCTGCATCCACCAGGGCATCGACGATTTCCGAGTTGGCCCCGGAGCGGTAAAGGGTCTGGCGCACGGCGAGCACGTGCGGATCCTTGGCGGCCTGGCGCAGCAGGTCGATCACCGGGGTGAAGGACTCGAAGGGGTGCATCAGCAGGATGTCCTGCTTGCCGATCACGCTGAAGATGTTGTCGGCGTTCTGCAGCAGCTTGGGGATCGCCGGCGTGAACGGCGTGTATTGCAGCTCCGGGTGGCTGTCCAGGCCGGTGATGCTGAACAGGCGCGTGAGGTTGACCGGGCCATTGACCTGGTACAGCTCGCTTTCGCTGAGGCTGAACTGCTTGAGCAGGTAGTCCGACAGGTGTTTCGGGCACGTGTCGGCGACCTCCAGGCGCACGGCATCGCCATAGCGGCGCGAGAACAGCTCGCCGCGCAAGGCGCGGGCCAGGTCGTCAACCTCTTCGGAGTCCAGTGCCAGGTCGGCGTTACGGGTAAGGCGGAACTGGTAGCAACCCTTGACCTTCATGCCCTGGAACAGGTCGTCGGCATGCGCATGGATCATCGACGACAGGAACACATAGTTGGCACCCGGGCCACCGACTTCCTCCGGCACGCGAATCACCCGCGGCAGCAGGCGGGGGGCAGGGATGATCGCCAGGCCCGAATCACGGCCGAACGCGTCCACCCCTTCCAGCTCGACGATGAAGTTCAGGCTCTTGTTCACCAGCAGCGGGAACGGGTGGGTCGGGTCGAGGCCGATGGGGGTGATGATCGGGGCGATTTCGTCGCGGAAGTAGCGGCGCACCCAGGTCTTGAGCTTGGGTGTCCAGTAACGGCGGCGAATGAAGCGGATCTGGTGTTTTTCCAGCTCCGGCAGCAGCACGTCGTTGAGAATGGCGTATTGCCGGTCGACTTCCAGGTGCACCAGCTCGCTGATGCGCGCCAGTGCCTGGTGCGGCTGCAGGCCGTCGGCGCCGGCCAGTTCGCGGGCAAAATTGATCTGCTTCTTGAGGCCGGCCACCCGGATTTCAAAGAACTCGTCAAGGTTGCTGGAGAAGATCAGCAGGAACTTGAGCCGCTCCAGCAGTGGGTAGCTCTCGTCCAGCGCCTGCTCCAGCACACGGATATTGAACTGCAACTGCGAGAGTTCGCGATGAATGTACAGGCTGCTGTCGTCCAGGCCAGGCACCGCGATTGCCGGGGCCGGCGGCGGCGCAGGCACCGGGGCGGCAGGCTCGGCCGCCTGCCCGGCTTCCGGCGCGGTGGCCGGCGGCAGGTCTGGCGGGGTCTGCAGCATCTCTTCGGGGAGCTCCTGGGCATCCTTGATCGCGACAGGGCTAAGCACTTCATTATTCATCTGACGTTCCTGAGGACGTTAACGCCCTATCATCAATTGAGCGGCAAGATAAGCGCCCATTATGACGCCTGTGTGACATGGCAGGGCAAGCCATGACGCGTGGCTATGGCAATGTGGTGTAGGAATTGTTCATGTGGAGACACATTTGGACACTTTCCCGAATGCCCGCGAAGGGGTAGGCTGCGCGTTCATTTCGCCAGCACCTCAGAAAATGCTTCAACAATTCCTGCAGGATTTCGGCTACTTTGCCCTTTTTCTAGGCACCTTCTTCGAAGGCGAGACCATCCTGGTGCTTGCAGGATTCCTTGCATTCCGCGGTTACATGGACATCAACCTGGTGTGCCTGGTGGCGTTCTTCGGCAGCTATGCCGGCGACCAGTTGTGGTATTTCATGGGCCGGCGCCACGGCCGCAAGATTCTGGCCCGCAAGCCGCGCTGGCAGGCGATGGGCGACCGGGCGCTGGCCCACATTCGCCGCCACCCCGACATCTGGGTACTGAGTTTCCGCTTCGTCTACGGCCTGCGCACGGTCATGCCCGTGGCCATTGGCCTGTCGGGCTATCCGCCACGCCGCTACCTGCTGCTGAACGGCATTGGCGCAGCGATCTGGGCCATTGCCCTGGGTGCGGCGGCCTATCACTTCGGCGCCATCCTCGAAGGCCTGCTGGGCAACGTCAAGCGGTACGAACTATGGGTGTTGGCCGCCCTGCTGGGGCTGGGCGTGCTGTTGTGGCTGCGCCGTCGCTTCCGTGCCCTGCGCGCAGAGCGCAAGGCCGCCGCCCAGGCGGCGGACGAACAGCGCGACCAGCAGTGACCCCGAGGCGCCAGTGCGGCGCATCGGGTTGCACACAGCGTGTCGGGTTGCCGGACGAACAAGGCAGCCGCGCGCCTGTCACAAGCATGACTGGCCCTGAAAACCAACCCGGCGAGCGCCCGCTCGCAATGCGCCGCGCAGGCAGCGCTCGATCTCCCAGGCGCGACACAACACTGGAGCTTCAAACATGACTAAAAAAGTAGCGGTGGTTCTTTCCGGCTGTGGCGTGTACGACGGCGCCGAAATTCACGAAAGCGTGATCACCCTGCTGCGCCTGGACCAGCGCGGCGCGCAAGTGCAGTGCTTCGCGCCGAACATTGCGCAGATGCATGTGATCAACCACCTGACCGGCGAAGAGATGCCCGAGTCGCGCAACGTGCTGGTGGAATCGGCGCGCATTGCCCGGGGCGAGGTCAAGGACATCCGCGAGGCCAAGGCCGAAGACTTCGATGCGCTGATCGTGCCGGGTGGCTTTGGGGCGGCGAAGAACCTGTCCAACTTCGCCGTGGAAGGCGCCAACTGCAGCGTCAACCCAGACGTGCTGGCCCTGGCCGAAGCCTTTGCCGCTGCCTGCAAGCCTGTTGGCCTGATCTGCATTTCGCCGGCACTGGCGGCGAAGATCTACGGGCCGGGGGTGGTCTGCACCATTGGCAGCGACGCGGGTACTGCGGCGGCAGTGGTGAAGATGGGCGGCACCCATGAAGAATGCGACGTGCACGACATTGTCGAAGATACCCAACGCAAGCTGGTGACGACCCCGGCTTACATGGAGGCCAAGTCGATCAGCGAGGCGGCTGGCGGCATCAACAAGCTGGTGGACCGGGTGCTGGAGCTGACCCACGAGTAAGGCCCGCCTACGCGCAGCCCAGAATCCGGCGCGGTCAATGGCCTGCGTACGCCGATCAATGTGGGAGCGGCCTTGTGTCGCGAAAGGGCCGCGTTACACTTCAGGCCCTCGATAGTCGCGAAATGATCCGGTCCAGCGCATTGGCGAACGCCTGCTTGTCGCGCTCCCCATAAGCCGCCTGCCCTCCCCCGACCTGGCCCTGCTCGCGCAAATCGGTGAACAGGTTGCGCGCGGCCAGCCGATCACCCATGTTGCGCTCGTCGAACTCGCGCCCGCGTGGGTCCAGCACCGCCACGCCCTTCTTGACCAGGCGGTCGGCCAACGGCACGTCACTACAGATCACCAGCTCGCCCGGCACGGCATGCTCGACCAGATAATCGTCGGCCGCATCCATGCCACTGGGCACCACGATCAACCGCACGATCGCAAACGCAGGCCTGGCCACTGCCTGGCCCGCCACCATCACCACCTCGAACTTGCGCTTGAGGGCGAACTTGACGATCAGATCCTTGGCTGCCTTGGGGCAGGCATCGGCATCGATCCATACACGCATCGGATAATCTCTTCATCAGCTCAATGTGCTCATGATGGCTCATGCACGGCAACAGCCGGAACCGGCCGGCGCGCTGGAAAAATGGCGCCAATATTCCAATTAGCGCTTATCCGCCCCTGTTACTCAGGCTAAACTCGCCACAGCTTCACTGGCCTGCCCGAGCGCGCAATGAACCACCCCCACGAAATCCGCCCCGACCTGGACCAAGGCATCGACCGCAAAGTCCTGGCGACACTGCGCGCGCGTTTCCTGCACTTGAACCAGGCTCGGCTGCAGCGGGCAATGGAGGGCCTGTCGACACGTCAGCAACAAGTGCTGCTGCTGTTGCCCTTGCTGTTTCACGTGAACCACCCGCTATTGCCGGGTTACGTCTCGGGCAGCACCCCCGCAGGCGTCTCGGGCTACGAGCCCGGTAGCGAGCTGGTCGCAGAAGCCCAGCGCCTGGCCCGCTCATTCACCTACAAGGCCCAGCACGGCAACCCGCCACGGCCGATACACGGCCTGTTCCTGATGGGCAGCCTGGGCTCGCTGGCGCAGGCCGAGCACAGCGACATGGACGTATGGGTATGCCACGCCCCCGGCTTGCCCGAGCCGTTGCTCGAAGAGCTGCGCCGCAAGTGCCAACTGCTGGAAACCTGGGCGGCCAGCCTGGGCGCGGAGGCACACTTTTTCCTGATCGACACCCAAGGGTTTGCCCAAGGCCAGCGTGATGGTCAGCTTGGCTCAGACAATTGCGGGACTACCCAGCATTACCTGCTGCTGGACGAGTTCTACCGCACCACCGTGTGGCTGGCCGGGCGTACGCCGCTGTGGTGGCTGGTGCCGGTCTACGAAGAAGGCAATTACCAGGCCTATACCCAGACCCTGCTGGCCAAGCGTTTTATCCGCAGCCAGGATGTGCTCGACCTGGGCAACCTGGCGCACATTCCGCCCGGCGAGTTCATTGGTGCCGGCCTGTGGCAACTGTTCAAAGGCATCGACTCACCCTACAAGTCGCTGCTCAAACTGCTGCTGACCGAGGCCTACGCCAGTGAATACCCTGGCGTGCGCTGCCTGAGCCTGGACTACAAGCAGGCAGTGTTCGCCAACCAGCTGGACCTGGACGAGCTGGACCCGTATGTCATGGTCTACCGGCGCATCGAACGCTACCTGCTGCAAAAGGGCGAGCCTGTGCGCCTGGAACGGGTACGGCGCAGCCTGTACCTGAAGGTGAACAAGAAGCTCAGCGACCAGAACCGTAGCAATGGCTGGCAGCGCCGTTTGCTTCAGCGCCTGGCTGACCAGTGGGGGTGGGATGAGCGGCAGCTGGCGATACTGGACAGCCGCAGCCAATGGAAAGTCCAGCAGGTTGCCGTGGAGCGCCGCGAACTGGTGGCCGAGCTGAACCACAGCTATCGCTTCCTTGGCCAGTTCGCACGCACCCGAAACGCCAGCAGCCGCGCCGACCAACGCGAGCTCAACGTGCTGGGCAGGCGCCTGTATGCAGCCTTCGAGCGCCGTGCCGGCAAGGTCGAGGTGATCAACCCGGGTATCGCCCCGGACCTCGCCGAAGACACCCTCACCCTGGCTCAGTTACCTAACCGCAAGGAATCGGGGAGCTACCACTGGGAACTGTACAGCGGCAACCTGAGCCCGCACGACATCGAGTGCTTCAACCCGATAAAACGCTGCCGCGAGCTGCTGGAACTGCTGGCCTGGGCCCATCGCAACGGGGTCATCGACAGCGGCACGCGCTTGGCGCTGCACCCGGGTGTCAGTGACCTGAGCGAGTTCGAGCTGGTCAACCTGCTCGGTTGCCTGCAGCAATGCATCCCCCTGCCCTTGCCGACCGTGAGTGAGGTGCGCCTGCTGCAACCCAGCGTTGCCGATGAAGTGCTGCTACTGGTCAACGTGGCCATCGACCCACTGCGCCACCACCGCGACCTGAACATCCTGATGACCACCGAGCGCACCGACTCACTGAGCTATGCCGGGGTGCGGGAGAACCTGGTGCTGACCTTGGACCAGGTCACCCTGAACAGCTGGAACGAAGTGCTGGTTCAGCGCTTTGACGGCGAACACGCGCTGGTGCGCTGCCTGCGTGACTTTCTCAACAGCCCGGTGGCGCATGGCCACCGGCCGCGGGTACGGGTGCATTGCTTCTGCCCGAGCCGCGCACAGGCCATCAGCCAACGGGTGGAAGAGATCTTCGACACCGTGCAGCTGTTGCAAGCCCAGGGCCTGCAGCACCGCTACCTGCTACAGGTCGCCCGGCACACCCATGTGCTGGAGCTGCAAACGGGGCATGTCAGCCTGAGCACCCTGGCCGAGCACGATGCCCTGCTGGCCTACCTGGGCGAAGAACGCAGCGTCTACAGCCCGTTGTACCTGGACGCCAACGCCCTGCAAGATCAGGACCTGCGCCTGGTGCTGGAGCAGGGCCGGCCGGCGTGCATTCAGGTGTTCTACCGCCTGCAGGACGAATGGGCCGAGCTGTACGTGCTGGATGAATGCAACGCGTTATGGCAACAGCGCCTGCCGCTGCATGACGAGGCGCACCTGCTGTTGCCGCTGCAGCGCTTTTTGCGCTCGGTGGTGATGCGCCGCGAGGCTCGCCTGCCGCTGGATGACCTTGGGCAGGCGGCCCTGGATATCCAGTACGCGCAGCTACTGCCTGGCGGCCCGGGCAAGGCCCGCAGCATCGAAGCGCGCGTGGCCCCGCAGGAGGGCAGTGACCAGCCTTACTATGAAGTGCAGGCCATCATCCAGGCCGGTGTAGGGGGTGCTGCGCATGTGACACTGTACTGCGACCAGCAGGAGTTTTCCGAGCTGGAGCATGGGCCGCAGCTGTATGCGGTAGTGGCGCGGCAGATCATTGGCCAGCGGCGCGGGGCCGGGAAGTACCGGTGCTATATCACCGACCTGGATTTGTCCGAGCTGCTGGATGACCGGCTGGGGGCAACGCAGGTTTACCTGAGCTACAAGCGGGTGCTGGAGCAGGCATTGAACGAGGGGTTGGAGCAGGTGCTGTGCCAATGACCGGGCTGGTCCAACATGGGCCGCATGGCGGCCCAGGCCTCAGAGGTCGAAATCACCCGCCGCTTCAGGCTGGTACTCGACTTCCAGCAGTTTCAGCTTGAGGGTTTTGCCCCCCGGCGCCGGCCAGTCGATCTGTTCACCCACCGACAACCCCAGCAAAGCGCAGCCAATTGGCGCCAGCACCGAAACCTTGCCTTCCGCCCCGGCATCCTTCGGGTACACCAGGGTCAGGTGGTAGTCCTTGCCGCTGGCTTCCTCACGGCAGTGCACGCGCGAGTTCATGGTCACCACGCCTGCGGGTACTTCCTCATGACCGACGACCTGAGCGGCACGGTCCAGCTCCTCCTGCAGGGCGAACACACCCGGCGTACTCTCGTCGAGGCTGTCGATCAGACGCTCCAGACGCTGTACGTCCAATCGGGTGAGGATAAGGGAAGGCTTGGTGCTCATGATCCAGTCAGACTCCTTTGAACAGGCAATTTTCAATGCACAGATAAAGCAAAACCCCGCCCAAGGGCGGGGTTTGAAAAGGCTTTGGCGTCATCGACGCAGAACCCGACACTACCACAGACGGGCAAATACTCAAGCCCCTGCGGTCAGTGTGCCTTTGCCTGCGTACGCAGGACCTGTGCCTCGCGGCAGATCTGCCGGCGCCGCTCGTCATCGGCCGAGCGCCACTCGCGAATATGCTCGACATGCCGGTGGCAACCGGTGCAGACACGCTGCTCGTCGAGCCGGCAGACACTGATGCAGGGTGATGGCACCGCGGGGCTGACATTGCTGTACAACGGCTTGGGTGGCCGCGGCTGGGCGCTGCTCATGTCAGATCTCGTCGAAGTCCAGCTTTTCGCCAGCCCGCTCCCAAACGATGCGTTCGAGCATTTCGCCCAGCAGCTCTTCGCTCTTTTCGCAGACCCACTTTTTAGTCTCTTCGTCGTAGTCGAAGTGGAAACCACCGGAACGGTCAGCCAGCCACAGTTGGCGCAGCGGCTCCTGACGGCTGAAGATCAGCTGGGCGCCGCCTTCGAACTTGACGGTGAGCACGCCAGCGGAATTCTCCATGTCCAGGTCCAGGCCGCTCTCGTCGAACAGGTCTTCCAGGGCCTGTTGGGTCGCGTCGACCAGATCGTGGAAACGCGCTTCACTCAAACTCATTGCAGGAACCTCGAAATTGGCGGCATTACAGGCAAGCCGGGGAAGATACGGGCGCAACGCGCCAGCCGCAAGCTGCTAGCTACAAGCCGCAAGAAAAAGCCCAGCCTACACCCGATCGCTTTTTCTTGCCGCTTGAAGCTTGAAGCTTGCCGCGTCTGCTGCCCGCCCGGCGGACCGGCCCTTGCATAGGCAAGCCGCCGGTCGCTCGGTATACTCGGGCGCAATACTGCATTTTCTAAGGATTTCACCCATGAAGCGCCTGATTTCCTCCTTCGCGGCGCTGGTCGCTGTTGCCTGCCTCGTTTCGGCCTGCGGCCAGAAAGGCCCGCTGTATCTGCCGGACGACGGCGATAACGGTAAAGCGCACAAGTCGCACCAGCACTCGTCGAAAGCCAAGCCGACCGCGGTCCAGGAGCAGCCGCCAGCGCTCGAGTCCGAGCCCGAGCAGTCGCCTGCGCAGTAAAGGAAACCAGATGAACGCTTTCAACTACCGCGACGGCGAGCTGTTCGCGGAGGGTGTAGCCCTGTCAGCCATCGCCGAACGCCATGGCACGCCTACCTACGTGTACTCGCGCGCTCACATCGAGGCCCAGTACCGCAGCTACACCGACGCCCTGCAAGGCGCCGAGCACCTGGTGTGCTTTGCGGTCAAGGCCAACTCCAACCTCGGCGTGCTGAACGTGCTGGCACGCCTGGGTGCAGGTTTCGACATTGTCTCCGGCGGCGAGCTGGAGCGTGTGCTGGCGGCCGGTGGCCGCGCTGACCGCGTGGTGTTCTCCGGCGTGGGGAAAACCCGCGAAGACATGCGCCGCGCCCTGGAAGTGGGTGTGCACTGCTTCAACGTGGAGTCCACTGACGAGCTGGAGCGCCTGCAGGTGGTGGCCGCCGAAATGGGCAAGGTTGCCCCGGTATCGCTGCGGGTCAACCCGGACGTGGACGCCGGTACCCACCCTTACATCTCCACTGGCCTTAAAGAAAACAAGTTCGGCATCGCCATTGCCGACGCCGAAGCCATCTACGTGCGTGCGGCGCAGTTGCCGAACCTTGAAGTGGTCGGTGTCGACTGCCACATCGGCTCCCAGCTGACCACCATCGACCCGTTCCTCGACGCGCTCGACCGCCTGCTGGTGCTGGTCGACCGCCTGGCCGAGTGCGGCATTCACCTGCGCCACCTGGACCTGGGCGGCGGTGTCGGGGTGCGCTACCGTGACGAACAGCCGCCGTTGGTGGCCGACTACATCAAGGCCATCCGCGAGCGCGTTGGCGACCGCGACCTGGCCCTGGTGTTCGAGCCTGGCCGCTACATCGTGGCCAATGCCGGCGTGTTGCTGACCCGCGTGGAATACCTCAAGCACACCGAACACAAGGACTTCGCCATCATCGATGCGGCGATGAACGACCTGATCCGCCCGGCCTTGTACCAGGCCTGGATGGGCGTCAGCGCGGTCAAGCCGCGTGGCGGTGAAGGCCGTGCCTATGACCTGGTCGGGCCGATCTGCGAGACCGGCGACTTCCTCGGCAAGGACCGTGTCCTCGACCTGGCCGAAGGTGATTTGCTGGCTGTCGAGTCGGCGGGCGCCTATGGTTTTGTCATGAGCTCCAACTACAACACCCGTGGTAGATGCGCCGAAATCCTGGTTGACGGTGACCAGGTGTTCGAAGTACGCCGCCGCGAGACCATCGCCGAACTGTACGCTGGCGAAAGCCTGCTGCCGGAGTAAGCCCATGCTACTGCGTTTTACCAAGATGCATGGGCTGGGCAACGACTTCATGGTCCTGGACCTGGTCAGCCAGCACGCCCACATCCAGCCCAAGCACGCCAAGCAATGGGGTGACCGCCACACCGGCATCGGCTTCGACCAGTTGCTGATCGTCGAGGCGCCGAACAACCCGGAAGTAGACTTCCGCTACCGTATCTTCAATGCCGACGGCTCCGAAGTGGAGCAGTGCGGCAACGGTGCGCGCTGCTTCGCCCGTTTCGTGCTGGACAAGCGCCTGACCGCGAAAAAACGCATCCGCGTGGAAACCAAGAGCGGCATCATCGTGCTGGACGTGCAAAACGACGGCCAGGTGAGTGTCGACATGGGCCCACCGCGCTTCACCCCTGCCGAAATCCCCTTCGTCGCCGACGCGCAGGCGCTGAGCTACCCACTGGAAGTCGACGGCCAGTTGCATTCGATTGCCGCCGTGTCCATGGGTAACCCGCATGCCGTGCTGCGTGTCGACGACGTGCGTACTGCCCCCGTGCATGAACTGGGCCCGAAGATCGAAAACCACCCACGCTTCCCGCAGCGGGTGAATGCCGGCTTCCTCCAGGTCATCGACCGCCACCGGGCCAACCTGCGCGTGTGGGAACGCGGCGCGGGCGAAACCCAGGCCTGCGGCACCGGCGCCTGCGCCGCCGCCGTGGCGGCGATCAGCCAGGGCTGGATGGACTCCCCGGTATCCCTCGACCTGCCAGGTGGCCGCCTGCACATCGAATGGGCCGGCCCCGGCAAGCCCGTGGTGATGACCGGCCCGGCCGTACGCGTCTACGAAGGACAGGTTCGTCTCTAAGCGAGTAACCGCCATGACCGATCAGCCCAAGGTTGTACCCCAGCAGTCCGCCGAGCTCGATGCCGAGGCGGTGGTCGCCTACCTGCGCGCCCACCCTACCTTCTTCAGCGAGCACGACGAGTTGCTGATCGAACAGCGTATTCCGCACCAGCGTGGCGACAGCGTGTCGCTGGTCGAGCGCCAGCTCAAGCTGCTGCGCGACCGCAACATCGAGATGCGCCACCGCCTGTCACAACTGATGGACGTGGCCCGCGACAACGACCGGCTGTTCGACAAGACGCGCCGGCTGATCCTCGACCTGCTTGATGCCGGTAGCCTGGAAGAAGTGGTCATGGCCGTCGAAGACAGCCTGCGCCAGGAGTTTCAGGTGCCCTTTGTCAGCCTGATCCTGTTCGGTGACAACGTTGCCCCCGTGGGGCGCTGGGTCAGCAATGCCGAGGCCCAACAGGCCATCGGTGCCCTGTTGGGCGGTGGCAAGACGGTCAGCGGCAACCTGCGCGAACATGAACTGGCCTTCCTGTTCGGCGAGGAACAGCGCCGCGAGGTCGGCTCCAGCGCCGTGGCCGCGCTGGAGTACCAGGGGTTGCATGGGGTGCTGGCAATCGGTAGCCGAGACCCGCAACACTACAAGAGCAGCGTCGGCACGCTGTTCCTCGGCTACATCGCCGAAGTGCTCGGCCGTGTCGTGCCAAGGGTGACCCAGACCCTGCGTTCGGTACGCTGATGGAACGCCAGCTGGAGGCTTATTGCGCACACCTGCGCAGTGAGCGCCAGGTGTCGGAGCATACCTTGCTGGGCTACCGTCGCGACCTGGACAAGGTCATTGCCTATTGCAAGGAGCACGGTATTGCCGACTGGCAAGCGCTGCAGATTCAGCAGTTGCGTCAGCTGGTCGCCCGCCTGCATCACCATGGTCAGGCCTCGCGCAGCCTGGCGCGGCTGCTGTCCGCTGTACGCGGCCTGTACCGTTACCTGAACCGCGAAGGCCTGTGCCAGCACGACCCTGCCGCCGGCTTGAGCGCCCCCAAGGGCGAGCGCAAGCTACCCAAGGTGCTGGACACCGACCGTGCGCTGCAGCTACTCGATGGCGGCGTGGACGACGACTTTATTGCCCGCCGTGACCAGGCCATGCTGGAGCTGTTCTATTCCTCGGGCCTGCGCCTGTCTGAGCTGACCAACCTCGACCTGGATCACCTGGACCTTGCCGCCGGCCTGGTGCAGGTACTGGGCAAAGGCGGCAAGGCGCGGGTGCTACCGGTCGGCCGCAAGGCCCGCGAAGCGCTGAAGGAATGGTACCGCCTGCGCGGCATCGGCAACCCGCGCGACCGCGCCGTGTTCATCACCCGCCAGGGCAACCGCATCAGCCCCCGTACCGTACAGCAGCGGGTCAAGGCCGTGGGTGAACGTGAACTGGGCCAACACCTGCACCCGCACATGCTCCGCCATTCCTTCGCCAGCCATGTGCTGGAATCGTCCCAGGACCTGCGCGCAGTGCAAGAGATGCTCGGCCATGCCGACATCAGCACCACGCAAATCTATACCCATCTGGACTTCCAGCACCTGGCGGCGGTGTACGACAGCGCCCACCCCCGGGCCAAACGCAGCAAAGGCACAGACTCATGAGCATCAAGCTGATCACCTTCGACCTCGACGACACCCTGTGGGACACCGCGCCAGTGATTGCCAGTGCGGAAGTCGTGCTGCGCGACTGGCTCGAAGCCAACGCCCCCCTCCTGGGCGGGGTGCCGGTGGAACACCTGTTCGCCATCCGCGAACGCCTGGTGCAGGCCGAGCCCGGCCTGAAACACCGCATCAGTGCCCTGCGCCGGCGGGTACTGTTCCATGCCCTGGAAGAAGTCGGCTACAGCGAGAAACACGCACAGGACCTGGCCAATGAAGGCTTCGAGGTATTCCTGCATGCTCGCCACCAGGTGCAGATCTTCCCCGAGGTGCAGCCAATGCTGGAGATCCTGCGGCATCAGTACACCCTGGGCGTTGTCACCAATGGCAATGCCGACGTCAGCCGGCTAGGGCTGGCGGATTACTTCCGCTTCGCCCTGTGTGCCGAGGACCTGGGCATTGGCAAGCCGGACCCGGCGCCGTTTTTGGAGGCCTTGCGGCGTGGCGAGGTCGACGCCGGTGCGGCGGTGCACATTGGTGATCACCCGGCTGACGACATTGCCGGTGCCCAGCGCGCCGGGTTGCG
The DNA here is from genome assembly GCF_947311875.1 of Pseudomonas sp. PARCl1. Taxonomy (NCBI): domain Bacteria; kingdom Pseudomonadati; phylum Pseudomonadota; class Gammaproteobacteria; order Pseudomonadales; family Pseudomonadaceae; genus Pseudomonas; species Pseudomonas sp. PARCl1. The sequence goes on along the minus strand of NZ_CAMZMX010000001.1, from coordinate 149,911 downwards.
TGCGGTTTGGTTCAACCCGCAGGGCAAGGCCTGGGCGGGCGAGCAGGCGCCGGATGCCGAGATCCGGCACCTGTCGCAGCTGCCCGACGTGCTCGCACGCTGGCGCTGACAGGGGCCGCTTTGCGGCCCATTCGCGGGCACGCCCGCTCCCACAGGGACCGTGCAGGTCCCAAGACCTGTGGGGGCGGGCTTGCCCGCGAAGCGGCCGGCACAGGCACAAAAAAGCCCGCAGCGACGGCGGGCTTCTTGACGATCAGCCAATCAGATAGGGCGGCTGCCGTACTTGTTGTCCGGCTTCTTGGGCGGGTCGGCGACCACGTTGGCCTCGACTTCCTGCACCTTGCCACCGCGCGACAGAAATTCTTCCATCGCCTTGGCCAGTGCATCACGCTCTTTCTGCTTGGCTTCCATGCTCGGCATCTCGTCTACCGAGACTGCCGCCTTGGATTTGCCCTTGGCAGCGGGTGCCGGGCTGCTGTCGTCATCGCCAGCGTCTTCGACGCCGTCATCAGCCGCCGCTTCGAGGCCTTCATCGCCCTCGTCTTCGTCACCTACTTCGAGGTCATCATTTTCCAGATCGTCGTCGCTCATGTTCTACCTCATGACTTGCGAAAAGCAGGTTAGTTATAGACCAGTGCAGCCGTAGACCGGCAGCTACCAGTGAAAATTCAACTGGCCGTGGGTTAGGCCACTGCCCTTGGGGCCGGCGCTCCTGATGGGAGGCGGTACCCAGCAGGCCCTGCTCCTGGCAGAACCTGACAAATCCATTAGCCCCTGCTGGCCACTCGCTATTGGCAAGCCTAGCAAAGGCTGGTTGAAGTGCGCGGACTGCTTGCCAAACACCCTTCGGCGCGCATTCTAGCGCGCCGGTAGAAAAAGCAAAGCACCATAAATGCCCTACGACTTGTAAGTTTTTTGCCTACGTCGCGAACGTGCCGGATAAACCGTTTGCCGAGCGGGAAATGTTAAAAATCTGGCAAAAAAATGCCCGGCAAGCCGGGCAAGTTTTTACCGCGTCGCAGTTACAGGTTGTAGCCGCGCTCGTTGTGCTGAGCCAGGTCGAGACCGACCGACTCTTCTTCTTCGTTGACCCGCAGGCCCATCACCAGGTCCAGCACCTTGAGAATCACGTAGGTGACGATGGCGGTGTAGACCACGGTAAAGATCACGCCTTTGGCCTGTACCCAGACCTGCATGCCGATGTCGGTGACAGTACCGAAGCCGCCCAGTGCCGGGGCTGCGAACACGCCGGTGAGGATGGCGCCGATGATGCCGCCCACACCGTGAACACCGAAGGCGTCCAGCGAGTCGTCATAGCCCAGCTTGCGCTTGAGGGTGGTGGCGCAGAAGTAGCAGATCACACCCGAAGCCAGGCCGATTACCAGGGCACCCATGGGGCCCACGGTACCCGCGGCCGGGGTGATGGCGACCAGGCCGGCAACCACACCCGAAGCGATGCCCAGGGCGCTCGGCTTGCCGTGGCCGATCCACTCGGCGAACATCCAGCCCAGTGCCGCAGCGGCGGTGGCGATCTGGGTCACCAGCATGGCCATGCCGGCGGTGCCGTTGGCCGCTGCAGCAGAACCTGCGTTGAAGCCGAACCAGCCGATCCACAGCATGGCCGCGCCCATCAGGGTGTAGCCCAGATTGTGGGGCGCCATCGGGGTGGTCGGGTAGCCTTTGCGCTTGCCCAGTACCAGGCAGCAGACCAGGCCGGCGATACCTGCGTTGATGTGCACCACGGTGCCGCCAGCGAAGTCCAGTACGCCCCAGTCCCACATCAGTGCACCGTCACCGCTCCACACCATGTGCGCGATTGGCGCGTATACCAGGGTGAACCAGATACCCATGAACACCAGCATCGCGGAGAACTTCATGCGCTCGGCGAAGGCACCGACGATCAGCGCAGGGGTGATGATGGCGAAGGTCATCTGGAAGGTGATGAACACCGCTTCAGGGAACAGCGCAGTGGCCGAAGTCAGGCTCTCGGGCGTGACACCGCTGAGGAAGGCCTTGGAGAAGCCGCCAACGAACGAATTGAAATTGAGTACGCCTTTTTCCATACCGGCGGTATCGAAGGCCATGCTATAGCCGTAGACGACCCAGAGAATGCTCATCAGGCCGGTGATTGCAAAGCACTGCATCATCACCGACAGCACGTTCTTGGAACGCACCATGCCGCCATAGAACAGGGCCAGGCCCGGAATGGTCATGAACAGCACCAGCGCCGTCGCGGTCAGCATCCAGGCGGTGTCGCCGGAGTTCAGCGCTGGGGCAGCTTCCTCTGCCAGGGCGAGCCCGGGGGTTACGAGGGACAATAGGGCTCCTAGCCCTGCGATCTTACGCAGAGTCATGTTGTTTTCTCCTGGGGCTTTGGGTTTGGTGAGGCTTTGTTGTTGCTTAGATCGCGTCGGTATCGGTTTCGCCGGTACGGATACGGATCGCCTGCTCCAGATTCACCACGAAAATCTTGCCGTCACCGATCTTGCCGGTGTTGGCTGCCTTGGTGATGGCTTCGATTACCCGATCAAGGTCCTTGTCATCGATGGCGACATCGATCTTCACCTTGGGCAGGAAATCGACCACATACTCAGCACCGCGGTACAGCTCGGTGTGGCCCTTCTGGCGACCGAAACCTTTGACTTCGGTGACGGTGATACCCTGCACGCCGATTTCCGACAGTGACTCGCGCACGTCGTCCAGCTTGAACGGCTTGATGATGGCTGTGACTAGCTTCATGAAACTCTCTCCCGATTTGGTGGACTTGCCCCAGGAAAACAAACCCGTCTCAAGTCTAAGCGCAGCGGTTGGCTTTGTAACGCGTCGTCGGCATCCGGCTCCGCGTGCGCACTGCCTGGTCACAAGGAACTGCATCAGTGCATGGCTCGAACTGGTCTTTGCAGAAACCTTGCCAGTTCCGCCAAAGCCACGAAAAACAGCGAGTTATGTGATTTAGTCAGGATTGGCCAGTCGCCAGCATGCAGATCATGCACAGTTTCGGTGCGCGCAGGCGGGGCCTGCTGCTCGAAAAACGTGCAGTAGCGCGAGCGTCTGTTAAAGAAAGGCCCATGTGCGTGCGTGCTACACTGCTGGCCATTTCTCGGTTTCAATGGAAAGCCCCATGCTCGCGCCCAAAGCCCTTCTCGATGCCCTGAGCGACCAGGCCTCGCGCCTGTTCAGCAGCGATACCGCACAGCCTCGCGCCGAACTGGAAAGCCAGTTCAAAGTGCTGATGCAAGGGGCGTTCAGCAAACTGGACCTGGTCAGCCGTGACGAATTCGACAGCCAGATGGTCGTGCTGGCGCGCACCCGTGCACGCCTCGAGGCCCTGGAGCAACAGGTAGCAGAGCTGGAAGCGCGGCTGGCCCCTACTGCCCAGCAGGACTGAACCAGCCCTGCCGCTGCCACACGTCAGGCAGAAACCCGCAGGGCGTTCAGCTCAGGCGGCCTGGGCGGTAGCTCACTGGCATGCAGGGTGCCGCGCAACAGCGCTGCACCACATTGGGTGAACACTGTTTTCACCCGGTTGTGCGAGTTGAGAATCTCGGCCTGGATACGCGCGATGGCGGCGTCTGTTGGCTGCAAGCTGGCCGCACGGTTGGCCCACTCGATGGCGGCAAAGCGGCTTTGCTTGCGGGTGCCGCGCCCCTGCATCCAGGCCAGCCCCAGCTCGGCACTGGCGCGTGCGGCAATTCCCAGGTCAGGGTGCTCGACCAGGCTCAACAGGTACGCCACAGCCTCGGCCCGCTCCCGAGAGTTGCCGAACTGGCGCAACAGGATGCCCAGATGCAAACGCGCGCGGGCATTGGTCTGGGAATCGCCCAGCGCGTCGACCAGCAGGTGCCTGACGGCCAGCATGGCGCTGCGCTCGCTGAGGTCCTCGCTACCCTTCATGCGCAGGCACGCCAGCTTGTATTTGGCCCGGCGGCTGCCCGCTGCCACTGCGCGCCGTAGCCAATGTTCAGCGGCCTGGCGATCAATGTACTCCTGCGGGGTATTCGCCTGGCCACCACAGTACAAGTCATACAAGCCAAGGGCTGCCCCCGGCAGGTTCAGTTCGGCACAACGCTCATACAGGTAGACGGCCACTTCATGGCGGTTGGCAGCCAACAGCAGGCGCGCCGCCGCAAGCACCGTGAACCCCGGCGCATGGCCTGCCAGCTGGCGTTTCACCGCCCGCTGCGACCATGCCCGGGCCTGCTCGGCCGAGCGTGGCAGCCCCCACAGACCAAAGCAGTGCCCTGCGGCGCGCAAGGCACAGGCGCCCGCATGGCAGCGCCCGTCGCACAGGCGCTCGAGGGCGCGGCGCAGCAACTGCTGCTGATCCGCCAGGCCGTCGCGCAGTATCAGCTCGGCCAGGCAACGGAACGGCTCGCCCATGGCCCCGATGGCTCCATGATCGGCATTGCATGCCAGGCTCGCGGCAAAGTCGCCAATCGCGCCGGCCTGATCGTGCAATGCAGTACAGCGCAACGCCCCCTGCCAAGCCAGCAGTACTGCGCGCTCCCTTGGCCTCAGCGGGCGCTGTGCCCAGGCGTCGAACAACTGCTGCCAGGTGGCCACGGCCTGCAACTGGTCGGCAGCCGGCAACAGTAGCTGTTCTTCGACGGCCATCCAGCGCAAGGCGTTACGCAGGCGCTCGTCCCAACCGGCGCACAACGGGCCGCTGGCCAACAGTTCAAGCGCATCGGCACCGGCGCCCGACCGCGGCAACAGGTAGATAGCCAGGGCCTGGATGGCTTCGAAGCAACCGGGGCGCAGGCCCAGTGCGTGGCGGAGCCAGTAGTAACGCGGGTCCTGGATGTCCTGGTAGGTCCGCTTGGCCAGGCACGCGGGCAAGCTGCTTGGCAGTTCCGCCAGCGGTTGCACCCCATGCCTGACCAACAGCGGCGCGGCGGCTTCCTGCACCTCCACGTCGGCATGGGCACTGGGCCGATAGCGCGCAGGCCGCCCGTTGAACAACTCGGCCAACCAGCCAGGCTCGCGCAACTGCGCACTGACGCGCAGCATGCCGATGGCCGCTGCCAGCGGTTGCGCCGAACGCTCCAGCGCCTGCAGCAGGTGCGCAGTCGCGGTTTCGCATATCTGCCCTACGGCCAGCACACGCGCAGCGTTGGGTTGGCCATCAGCCTGTACCCGGCAAGCGCGGTGGAAGCAGTGCATGCCCATTACCACGTGCGGGTGGTAAGCCTTGGGGCAGGCATCGACCCAGGCTTTGAGCACCTGGCTCGGGGCTTTGTCGCCCTGGTTGTCGAGGTCGGCGAACATGTGGCCTTCCAGGGCCGCCAGGTAGGCCGGAAACTCGCCGGGCGGCGCCTGATACCACTGCGCCTCGAGGCGGTCGAAAAAACGGGTAAGTTCAACGAATGCGCGGGCCTGCACCAGTTCGCGGATTACCTGGTGAGTGTGGGTGAGCGTTTGCACGGAGCAATTCCTCAAGTCCATTTGGAAGAAGGCACAGTGCCATTCCATGGCAACTGCAGTTGCCCAACAACACTAAGCCATACCCGGCCCCTGCGCAAAGAATATTGGATCCACCTTTTGCTCAGAGGTGTAAAAATCCGCGATAAATCCCTGCCCGGAAAAACCACGACGCACACTTCTTGCGCCGGCAGTAGGAGCGCTGGCTATCCTGTGCGCTACCGCAGGAAGCGGCCTTCACCCGCGACAACGGAGCGTCCATGTCCCTAGCCCTCGTCCATAGCCGCGCCCAGGTGGGCGTACAGGCACCGGCGGTCAGCGTCGAAACGCACCTGACCAATGGCTTGCCGCACCTCACCCTGGTCGGCCTACCGGAAACCACCGTCAAGGAAAGCAAAGACCGGGTACGCAGCGCCATCGTCAATTCCGGGTTGAACTACCCACAACGGCGCATCACCCAGAACCTCGCCCCCGCCGACCTGCCCAAGGATGGCGGGCGCTACGACCTGGCCATTGCCTTGGGCATCCTCGCCGCCGACGGCCAACTGCCAACCGCGGCCCTTGCCGAGCTTGAATGCCTGGGCGAACTGGCACTGTCTGGCACGTTGCGCCCGGTGCAGGGGGTATTGCCGGCGGCACTCGCGGCCCGCGAAGCAGGCCGGGCGCTGGTGGTGCCACGGGAAAACGCCGAGGAGGCCAGCCTGGCCAGCGGCCTGGCGGTGTATGCCGTGGGGCACTTGCTGGAGCTGGTTGCCCACCTCAACGGCCAGGTGCCCCTGGCGCCCTATGCGGCCAACGGTTTGATCCTGCAGCAACGGCCTTACCCGGACCTGAGCGAGGTGCAAGGGCAACTGGCAGCCAAGCGCGCCTTGCTGCTGGCAGCCGCCGGGGCGCACAACCTGTTGTTCACCGGCCCGCCCGGCACCGGCAAGACCTTGCTCGCCAGCCGGCTGCCCGGGCTGCTGCCGCCGCTGGACGAGCACGAGGCGCTGGAAGTGGCGGCGATCCAGTCGGTCAGCGGCCATGCACCGCTGAGCAACTGGCCGCAGCGCCCCTTTCGCCACCCGCACCACTCCGCCTCTGGCCCGGCACTGGTGGGGGGCAGCAGCCGGCCGCAACCTGGCGAAATCACCCTCGCCCACCACGGTGTGCTGTTCCTTGACGAGCTACCGGAATTCGAGCGCCGCGTGCTGGAGGTGTTACGCGAGCCATTGGAGTCCGGTGAAATCGTGATTGCCCGGGCCCGCGACAAGGTACGCTTTCCCGCGCGCTTTCAGCTGGTGGCGGCCATGAACCCCTGCCCTTGCGGCTACCTCGGCGACCCGACCGGCCGTTGCCGCTGCAGCACCGAGCAGATCGCCCGCTACCGCAACAAACTGTCCGGGCCACTGCTGGACCGCATCGACCTGCACCTGACCGTGGCCCGCGAAAGCACCACGCTGAACAACCAGCCTAGCGGTGAAACCAGTGCCGCTGTGGCTGTGAAAGTGGCACAGGCCCGAGCGCTGCAACACGGGCGTCAGGCCTGCGCGAATGCCTTCCTCGATCTCGAAGGTTTACGCCGGCATTGTGCCTTGAAAGCCGCCGACCAAGTCTGGCTGGAAAATGCCTGCGAGCGGCTGACGCTATCGCTGCGCGCGGCACACCGGTTGTTGAAGGTAGCGCGAACGCTGGCGGACCTGGAGGGGTGCGAGGCCATTGGCCGGGCGCATCTGGCCGAGGCCCTGCAGTATCGGCCGGGGAGCAGTTAGGTTCAGCAGTGGCCTTGCAGGCAAGGGCCTGCACCATCCCCTGGTTTACTGGCGGCCAGCCAATGCCCGTTCAACCACCGCCAGCAATACCTCTTCAGAAAACGGCTTGCCCAGGCACTCCAGCGCCCCCAGCCGCGTCGCCGCGTGCATGGCGGCATCATCCCAATGCGCCGACATGCAGATCACCACTATCGGCCATTGCCGAAGCGCCAGCTCACGCTGCACGTGCAGCCCGCTCATGCCGGGCATCTTCAGATCGAGCAGCACGCAACCGGCCTGCCCTGCCCGTTCAGACGACAGGAACGGGGCACCGCCGGCGAAGGTCAGGGGCTCGAACCCGGCTGAACGCAGCAGGTTGGCCAGGCTCTTGCGCACCGAAGCATCGTCATCGACGATGCATACCCATCTGCTCATGCGCCGCCCATGCCCTCCTGCTGTGTGCCGAGCACGTTGTGCATGGCCACCAACTCCACCAATGAGCGCGACTGCATCTTGTTCATGATGCTCTTCTTGTGCACCTTGGTGGTCACCTCACTGGTGCCGATCTGCCTGGCGATCTGCTTGTGCGACAGGCCGTCGACCACCAGCGAGAACACCTGGCGCTCACGCGGGGTCAGGCGCTGGTACTTTTCCGCCACGAGCCGGGCATGGCGCCACTTGCGCCCTTCGGCCACGGCACGCACCCGCAGCGTCCCCAGCAGGGCCAGCAACTGCTCCTCGTCAAAAGGCTTGGTGAGGAACTCCACGGCACCTGCGCGCATCGCCTGCACGGTCATCGCAATGGTGCCAAAGCCGGTCATGAACACGATCGGCCAGGGCAGCGCCAGCTGGCGCAGCGTTTCCTGCACTTGCAAGCCGGTGATATCGGGCAGGTGCATGTCGAGCAACAGGCAGGCGTAAGGGGTTTCCAGCCGGGCTTCAAACAGCGCCTCGGCACTGGCGAACAGATGATGGGGTATGCCCTGCGAGCGCAGCAGCCGGCCGAGCGCCGTGCGTACCGATGGGTCGTCATCAACCACCAGCACTGGCACATCCGCACTTTCGCCGGATGGCTCCAGGGTGTCGGCGCCTGCGCACAACGGCAAAGCCCCCAATGCCCGGCCTGGGGCCGCGAAGCTGATCTCGGCCGCCAACCGGTAGCCACGCCGAGGTACGGTCTGAATCAGCCCACGGTCGCCAAATGCCTTGCGCAGCAACGACACCTGGACCTGCAGGTTGTTGTCCTCGACCACGGTGCCGGCCCACACCTGGCTGAACAATTCTTCCTTGTCGACCACCCGGCCCTTGGCCCTGATCAGTGTGGCCAGCACCTCGAACGCACGCCCGCCCAGCAGCATGGGCTTACCGTCGAGCAACACTTCGCGGCGCTCCAGGGACACCAGGGCATTGCCTATTCGGATCATGGCTTCCTCGCACGGGCACGGGCATTCGCGCAGCCACGAACAGCGTAGGCCAGCGGATGCGGTGGAACAATTATCCCGAGGGATAGGGTGTTCAAGGCACTATACAAGCGCCCGGAAAAGGCCAGGGGACGATAACGGACAACAGCGTGCCCGTTCCTGCCAAGCGGGCTGCAACCCGCATTCCCCTTGGGCTGGCTGCGTATACTCACGTCTCGGGATGTCGCCAGCAGGGGGGTGTTTCATGCGCGATGAACGCCTTGCTCACAGGCCCATCGATTACGACCAGACAGTCGACGAAAGCTGGCTCAACAACTGCGACATCACAGCGTTGGGCCAGGATGGCGAGCTCAGTTGCTTCCGCCTGTGCGACCCCACCAGCGGGCAAGCCTGGCTCGCCATGCGCGCACCGCTCGAAGCGCCCGCCGCCTGTCAGCGCCTGGAGCGCGACTACCGGCTGAAACTGGACCCACAGTGGGCAGTGGTGCCGTGCGCGTTCGTGCGTTCCCCCGAAGGCCCACTGCTGGTGTACCCGGCCGGTCACTCCATCGCCGACCTGCTCAGCGAAGGCCGGCTGGCGCTGGAGCCGTTCCTGGAGATTGCGCTGAATGCCGCCACTGCCTTGGCCCAGGCCCACCAAAGCCATGTACTGCACGGCGCCCTGCAGCCAGACCATGTGCATGTGCAGGACAACTTGCAGGTGCGGCTGGGCGGGTTCCGTGCAACACCTGCGCATCCGCTCGGCAAGCAAGGCATGCCGCTCGGCAACTGGACCTACCTGGCGCCCGAGCAAGTCTGCCCGCACGGCAGCAACAACGACCTGCGCAGTGACATCTATGCCCTGGGGGCGATCCTGTACCAGCTCCTGCTCGGTGAATTGCCACTGACCGGGCGCGATACCCAGCACTGGCGTCAGCTGCATGCCGGGGTACAACCCAAGACCGCCTGCGAAGTCGACAACCGCGTGCCGCAGCCGCTGAGCAGCGTGCTGGCCAAGGCCCTGGCCAAGGAACCGGACGCACGCTACCAGAGCGCACACGCCCTGGCCGTGGACCTGGGCTACTGCCACCGGCAATGGGCTGCCAGCAAACACATGGCGGCCTTTGAACCAGGTTGCGCCGACCCGGTCGCCGCCCATGGCAGCCGCCTGTATGGCCGCGATGCCGAACAGCAGGCCATTGCGCTGCTGCTCAAGGGGTTGCGCCGCGACAGCACGCCGCAAGTGCTGCATATTCAAGGCGCCGCAGGCATGGGCAAGTCGAGCCTGGTGGCCGCTGCACTCAAGGCCAATGCTCAAGGGTACTGGGCGGTCGGCAAGTGCAACAGCGTGTCGCAGGCTGCGCCCTACGCGCCCTGGGTGGAAATCCTCGGCGCCCTGACCACCCAGTTGCTGGCCAAGGACAGCCACGAACTCGACGCCCTGCGCCACGACATCCTGCGCCGCATCCAAGGCCACGGCCGGCTGCTGGGCAAACTGGCGCCAGACCTGCAGCTAGTGCTCGGCGCGTTGCCGCCACTGCCAGGCAAACTTACCCCCATGGCGCTGCAGAAGGAGCTGCGGGCCGTGGTCGAATTCCTTGCAGTATTCAGCCGCCCCGGCCTGCCACTGGTGCTGTTCATCGACGACATCCAGTGGGTCGATGAGGCCTCGCGCCAGCTCCTGGCGCAACTGCTGGCAAACGCGCCCGGCAACCTGCTGCTGATCTTTGCCCAACGCAGCGACACCGGCACTACCCAAGGCCCGGCCAGCGTCCCTCACACACTGCGCAGCACCACCCTGAACCTGCGCCCGCTGGCCGTTGGCGCGGTGGCCGAGTTGATCGCCGAGCGCTACCACGTGGATGCCGAAGCCGCCTTGGCACTGGCTGCACAGGTACATGAAAAGACCGCAGGCAACCCGTTCTTCATCCACCAGATCCTGCGCGCCATGGTCGAAGACCAGTTGTTCTTCTTCGATACCCAGGCCATGCGTTGGTCGTGGTGCCCACAGGCCGTGGCCCGGCACCGTTACGCCGACAATGTCGCCGAGCTGATGATCCACCGCCTGGCGCGCCTGCCCGCGCCACAGCGCGACGTACTGCGCATCGCCAGCGCCGCAGGCAGCCGCTGCGACAATGGCGTATTGCAGCGGGTGCTGGGGCGGGCGCCAGGCACTGCGGTGCAGGCCCTGATTGCCGCGGGCTTCCTGCTGTCGAGCCAGAGCGGCCTGGGCTTCGTGCATGACCGCGTGCAGGAAGCGGCGTATCAACTCACGCCAGGGCACGAGCGCGAAGCGCTGCATGCGCGCATTGCCCTGGCCATGCTCGGGGCTTGGCCAGACCGCTTGCAGGCGCTGCTGTTCGAGATTGCCCATCAGCTGCAACGCGCCAGCCCGTGCGGGTTTGCCGCAAATGACTGCGCAACCTTCCTGCAGCTTACGTACGAAGCGGCACAGCGGGCGCGTGACAGCCGCGCCTATGAGCAGGCCGCCGGCTACCTGCACACGGCACAACAGCTGCTCGAAGCCTGCAGTACGCTGGAAAGCCGCGCGACGCTTGGCTTTGCCATTGCCAGCATGGCAACGGAGTGCGACTTGCAACTGTCGCGCACGGTCGCCGCCCAGGCCCGCCTGGCTGAATGCCGCCAGCGTGCCGGCTCGACGCTGGAGCGGGCCAGGGTGTGCCAGTTGCAGGCACGCCTGGAGACCTTGCAGGGTAACTGCCAGGCTGCCATCGCCAGCGCGCTTGGCGGCCTGCGGATGCTGGGTATCGAACTCGCGCCAGGCCTTGACCCACACCAGGTGCAAGCCAGCCATGCCCGTGTGCAAAGCCTGATCGAGCAGAAAGGCCTTCACTGCCTGGAGTCGCTGCCACGCACCGACTCGCAAGAGGTGGTACTGGCAGTGGGTTTGCTGGCGACCCTGTCGTCATCCTTCCTGGTGCAGGACGACCTGTGTTTCCTGCACCTGGCCAAGCTCACGGAGCTGGCGTTGCTGCATGGCGTGGCGCCAGGGAGCACCTACGGCCTGGCCTGGTACGGGGTGATGTGCGCCGAGCGTTTTGGTGCCTATCACGATGGCCATGGTTGCTGCCTGGCGGCGCTCAAGCTGATCGAGCGCCACGGCCTGGAGGCCGACCTGAGCAGCGCGCTGCTCGCTCTGGACCAGCTCAGTGCCTGGACGTCGCCCATGGAGCTGGCCCGCCGCACCGCCGTGGAGGCCGTCGATTCGGCGCACCTGAGCGGCGACCTGGCCATGAGCTGCCATGCCTGCAACCACTTGGTTTCCGACTCGCTGATCATGGGCCGCTACCTGCCGGAAGTGGCCGAGGAAGTCGCCCAGGGCCTGGCCACTGCGCGCCGGCATGGCTACCTGGAGGTGGCGCAGACCCTGCTGGCCCAGCAAGCGTTCGTCGCCGCCCTCAGCGGCACCACCGGCACGACCGCAACCGCACCCTCGAACTCGCCCATTACACGGTTCTTCGAGTACCTGTTCGCCGGCATGAGCGCCTTCTACCTGGGCAACCGTACGCAGGCCATGGCCAACCTGGCGCGGGCCGGCGACTACGCCTGGGCCGCGCCGGCCCACATCAACCTGGCCGACTATCACCTGTTCCGTGGCTTGCTCCTGGGCAGCCCGGAGGCCCCCGACAGCCTTGCCGACAAGCTGCACGCACTACAGGCATTGCGTGAGCGCTTCGCTCACTGGGCAGGCTTCAACCCGGCTACGTTCCGCAACAAATTGCTGCTGATCGAAGGGGTGATCGCCAAGCTGGAGGGCGACGGGTTGGCCGCCATTCGTTGCTTCGACCAGGCCCAGATCGCCGCCACCGCTGCCGGCTTCATCCACGAACAGGCGCTGGCCCATGAGCAACTGGCGGAAGTGTGCATCCCCAGCGGCCTGATTTCCGGTGCCAACCTGCACCTGCGCGTCGCTCGCGATTGTTTCCACATCTGGGGCGCAACCGGCAAGGTGCAGCAACTCGAGACCCTGCATCCGTTCCTGCGCACCCAGCCGATCCAGGAAACCCAGCGTGCCACGCAGCAGGCCAGGCTGGACCTCGAGGCCGGTATCGAAGCGGCGCGAGCGCTGTCCGAGGAGGTGCTGCTGGAAGGCCTGATCGAAACCCTGATGGGCCACCTGACCGAGCACTCCGGCGCCGACCACGGTGCGCTGCTGATCGTCAGCGGTGCCGAATTCCAGATGGCCGCCCTCGCCTACATCGACGATGCCGGGCTGCACGTGAACATGGACAATTGCCAGAAATTCATGACCCAGGCGCCGTTATCGGTCATCAACACCACCATGCGTACGCGCAAGCCGCTGGTGCTGAGTGATGCGCAAAGCGATTGCCCCGAAGCCTTTCGCCACGACCTGCAGGCACGTGGTGCCCGCTCGGTACTGTGCCTGCCCCTGGTGATCCAGGGGGTGCTGATCGGCCTGGTGTACCTGGAAAACCGCCTGGTACCCGGCCTGTTCGGCAGCCAGCGCCTGGCCATGCTGGAGATCCTGGCGGCGCAGGCCGCGGTGTCACTGCAAACGGCCAAGTTCTACACACGCCTGGCCGAAGACAACCAGAGCCGGGCGCAGATAGAGGCGGAACGGCGTCATTCTCGCGCAGAGCTTGCGCGCACTGCCCACCTGCAAGTCATGAACGAACTGTCGGCCTCGATTGCCCACGAAATAAGCCAGCCGTTGCTGGGTATCGCTGCCAATGCCGCCGCCAGCCTGCGCTGGCTGAAGCGTGCAAAGCCCGACCTCGAAGAAGCGATGGCCGGGCTGGAGGACATCCGCAACGATAGCGAGCGTGCTGCCAACATCCTGCGGGCGTTGCGCTCGCTGGCCAAGCAGGCACCGCTGCAGCGCCAGGCGGTGAAGCTGGACGCGGTGATCCGCGAGGTGGTGCGCCTGACCTCGACCGATGCCGCCAAGGGTGCAGTGCAGGTGCAAACCCACTTGCACGCGGGGGTCAGCGTGGTGGCCGACCCGGTGCAGTTGCAACAGCTGATGTTCAACCTGATCACCAATGGCCTGGAGGCGCTGGCGGGGTACCGTGCCGATGGCGTGCTGCGCATTGCCTCGGCGGTAGTTGCGGGGCAGGTAGAGATCTGTGTGGACGACAACGGGCCGGGCATTGCGGTTGAAGAACGCGAGCGCGTGTTCGATGCGTTCTACACCACCAAGGGCAGCGGCATGGGCATGGGGCTGGCGATCTGCAATTCGGTGGTACAGGCCCACGGCGGCCAGTTGCAGGCGTTGGTGTCGGAGCTGGGCGGCTGCCGGATTAGCTTCACCCTGCCGGTCAGTGACCGCTAGCCTGTGCCGGCCTGTTCACGGTGCACCCCGCACCTGCGCATACCACGCTGCAGGAACGGGTGTACCCGCTGCAAGGCCGGTTCAGGGCTGAATCAGCGCGACGTCAGCGCCGCATAGCTGTTCATCAGGTTGCGATAGTTGGGTATGCGCTGCGACAGCAGGTTGCCCAGCCCTTCGATGTCGTTGCGCCAGTCACGGTGCAGCTCACAGGCCACCGAGAACCAGTTCATCATCTGCGCGCCCGCCTGGGTCATGCGCACCCACGCTGCCTGCTGCACGGTTGGGTTGAAGGTGCCCGAGGCATCGGTGACCACGAACACCTCGAAACCTTCCGCCAGCGCCGACAGGGTCGGGAAGGCCACGCACACGTCGGTGACCACGCCGGCAATGATCAGTTGCTTGCGCCCGGTCGCCTTGATCGCCTTGACGAAATCCTCGTTGTCCCAGGCATTGATCTGGCCTGGGCGGGCAATGTAGGGCGCGTCCGGGAACATGGCCTTGAGCTCCGGCACCAGCGGGCCGTTCGGGCCTTGCTCGAAACTGGTGGTGAGGATGGTCGGCAGGCCGAAGAACTTGGCCAGGTCACCCAGGGCCAGCACGTTGTTCTTGAACTCGTTGGGGGCGAAGTCCTGCACCAGCGAGATCAGGCCGGTCTGGTGGTCCACCAGCAGTACCACGGCGTCGTCTTTGTTCAGGCGCTTGTAATCGGGTTGGCTCATGGGGGTGACTCCTCGGTTGGAAAAGCGGCGCGGTACTACCCGCAGAGGGCTATACCCGTGAATAGCTCCGGCTTAAGAATAGGCCTGGGCCTGGCGCCACGCATTCGGCGGCTGGCCGACCAGGCGGCTGAAGGCACGGGTGAAGTGGGCTTGGTCACAGAACCCGCATTCCAGGCTCACGTGGGTAATGGGCGCCTCGGTGGCAAGCAGGCGCTTGGCCTTTTCCATGCGTGCCAGCAGGCGCCAGGCCTGGGGCGAAAGCCCGGTATTGACCTTGAAAGCTCGGGAGAAATGGCTGCGTGTGAGGTTGCACAGGCCGGCGATCTCGATGATCGACAGCGAGCTGCGCAGCATCAGTTCCTTGGCCAGGCGCAACCGCGCAGGCGTCAGGGCCCCAGGGGGTTGCAGCGGCATTTGAGGCGTCCCGTCGTGCATGGCGACTCTCCTGTTCAGTAGGGAAAGTCTCACCCCCGGCACATGACAAAGTCCTGAGCCAAAGCTGAATTGTTCTTAATTGTGCGGTGCTGGCCCTGGCGGGTTTGCCGCTACCATAAGATGCGTTTCATATTCAGTTACAGGCCGTCAGCCGCACCCAGGATTCAAGGTATAAAAGCAATGCAGGAAAAAACCGCCCACCGCACCGTAGCCATGGTGCTGTTCAACGATGTGCTGTTGCTGGACGTGACGGGGCCTATGGATGCATTCGCCATCGCCAACCGTTTCCTGCCGGCCGAGCGGCGCTACCAGTTGCTCACCCTGGCCGAGGGGCAGGCGGCGGTGCGTGGCTCGTGCGGGCTGAAGGTGGTGGCCGACCTACGCCTGGAAGACCTGCCTGCCGCCGTGGATCTGCTGCTGGTGCCCGGTGGCCCTGGCGCGTACGACATCGCGCTGCCAGTGCTCGAGCGCTGGCTACCCCACGCCGTGCGCAGTGCCAAGCGGTTCGGGGCGATTTGTACCGGGGTATTTTTGCTGGGCCGGGCCGGGCTGCTGGACGGCTACCGTTGCACCACCCACTGGAACTACGTGGAGCGCCTGGCGCAGGCGTTTCCCGCGGCCAAGGTAGAAACCGAGCAGATCTATGTCATCGATCGCTGCCTGATCACGTCTGGTGGCATTACGGCGGGCATTGACCTGGCACTGGCAGTTATCGCCGAAGACCACGGCAAGGCACTGGCCCTGGAAGTGGCCAAGGTGCTGCTGGTGGCGCGCCACCGGCAAGGAGGGCAAACGCCGTATGGGCCGCTGCTGGCGGCAGTGCCACGCGACGACTCGCCAGTGGCGAGGGTGCAGGCATACATCGTCGATCATATCGAGCAGGCCTTCACCGTGCAGAAAATGGCCGACCTGGTGGCCATGAGCGGGCGCAACTTTGCCCGCACGTTTCAGCGCGAGGTGGGGATTACGCCACTGCAATACCTGCAGAATGCGCGCATCGACCGCGCCCGCCAGTTGCTCGAATGCGGCGACCTGCCCCTGAAGGTGGTGGCGGCGCAGTGCGGGTTTGGCAGTGACCGGCACATGCGCAAGGTGTTCTGCGAACGGATTGGCATGACGCCGGCGCAGTATCGGGCACAGTTTGGTGGGGCCTGAGTCGGTGTGTTTCGTATGCGGGCCGCTTCGCGGGGAAACCCGCGCCCACAGGGCTGCACAGGTTGTCTCATTTTTCAGGACAATCTTTCTCCCCGATGGCGGATTGTCTAACACCACCCCCGGCCCCCAGAATTGTCCGCCAACCCGTTCGAACGCTGCCCCGGCAGCTCATGGAGTACGAGCCCATGCCACATGAAGGCAGCCTTCTACAAACCGCGGTGATCTTTCTGCTCGCCGCCGTCCTTGCCGTGCCCTTGGCCAAGCGCCTGCAACTGGGTGCCGTGCTTGGCTACCTGCTGGCCGGTGTGGTCATTGGCCCGCAGGCATTGGGTTTGATCCGCGATACCGAAAGCGTGGCGCACATTTCCGAGCTGGGCGTGGTGCTGCTGTTGTTCATCATCGGCCTGGAATTGTCCCCCAAACGCCTATGGCTGATGCGCAAGGCAGTGTTCGGCGTCGGTACCGCCCAAGTGGTGCTGACCGGCGTGCTGATCGGCGCCATTGCCCTGTTCGGTTTCGGTCAGGCGCTACCTGCGGCCATCGTGCTCGGCCTTGGCCTGGCGCTGTCATCCACCGCCCTCGGCCTGCAAAGCCTGGCCGAAAGCAAGCAACTCAATGCCCCGCACGGCCGCCTGGCCTTCGCCATCCTGCTGTTCCAGGACATCGCCGCCATACCGCTGATCGCCCTGGTGCCGCTGCTGGCCGCCAGCGGGCCGGACACCAGCCACGGCGACAGCCTGCAACACGGCTTGCAGATCTTCGCCAGCATCGCCGTGGTGATCGTCGGCGGCCGCTACCTGCTGCGCCCGGTGTTCCGCACGGTGGCCCGCACCGGCCTGCCAGAGGTGTCTACCGCCACTGCGCTGCTGGTGGTGATCGGTACCGCCTGGTTGATGGAGGAAGCCGGCATTTCCATGGCGCTGGGTGCCTTCCTCGCCGGCTTGTTGCTGGCGGACTCGGAGTACCGCCACGAGCTGGAATCTCAGATCGAGCCTTTCAAGGGCCTGCTGCTGGGGTTGTTCTTCATCAGTGTCGGCATGGGTGCCAACTTGCGGCTGCTGCTGGAAATGCCGCTGGTGGTGCTGGGCCTGACCCTGCTGCTGGTGGCAGTGAAGCTGGTGCTGCTGGTTGGCGTTGGCCGCCTGGCCGGTGGCCTGAGCGGCGCCAGCGCGCTACGCCTGGGCATGGTGCTGGCGGCCGGCGGCGAGTTCGCGTTCGTGGTGTTCAAGCTGGGCAAGGACCAGGGCCTGTTCGACGCCCAGACCTACGACCTGCTGCTGATGACCATCACCCTGTCGATGGCCATTACCCCGCTGCTGATGATTGCCTGCGCCCGCGCCCTCAAGCGGCCGCAACCTGCGCGTGAAGTGCCTGAGCAATACAAGCAGATACAGGCGGATACGCCTCGGGCGGTAATCGTCGGCATGGGGCGTATGGGGCAGATCGTTGCACGCATCCTGCGCGCGCAGAAGATCCCGTTCATTGCCCTGGAAACCTCGGTCGATGCCATCGAGATGACCCGTATGTTCGAGCAGGTGCCGGTGTTCTACGGCGACCCGCTGCGCCAGGAAGTGCTGCATGCCGCCAAGGTGGGTGAAGCGGAGTACTTCATCATCACCATCGATGACCCTGAAGCTGCCATTCACACAGCCGAGCGGGTGAAGCGCCTGTACCCGCACCTGAAAGTGCTGGCCCGTGCGCGCAACCGCCAGCATGTGCACAAGTTGGCGGATGTCGGTGCCGAGCCAATCCGCGAGACGTTCTATTCCAGCTTAGAGATGACCCGCCGCGCGCTGGTGGGGCTGGGTTTGAGCGATGAGCAGGCGGCGGACCGGATTGCACGGTTCACCCAGCATGACGAAGAAGTGCTGGTGGCCCAGGGGCAGGTCCGCGATGACCGGGCCAAGGTGATGCAAACGGCCAAGGAGGCGCGGGTTGAGTTGGAGCGGTTGTTTGATTCGGATGCGGACTGAACAATCAGGCAAATATCAACCGCTCTATCTTAGGATGCTCACGGTGGGCCGCTTGCCAAAGATCGTAGGCCGCCTGTTCGGCAAGGTACTGCCGGGCAGGACCGAGGCCAGCCAATTCAAGTCGATAAGCAAGATCGGCAGATATTGCGGCACGCCCATTGAGCACCGTGGATAATTGCCCCCGTGAGTAGCCCAGGTGACGAGCTAACTCAGAGACGTTCATTCCAATTGCGGGCAACACATCCTCTCGCAATGACTCCCCGGGATGGGGAGGATCAAACATAGGCATGGCTGAGGCCTCCTTAGTGGTAATCGAGATAGTCAACAAGCTCCACATCGGTACCAATGAAGCGAAACACGAGGGGCCAGTTACCCGAAACATTCACCGCCCAAAAGCTTTCCAGCTTTCCATGCAGGGGATGAAGACGATAACCAGGGCGATTCATATCTGAAGCCGTTTTTGCTACGTCAAGGGAAGCAAGCAAACGCCGCAAGCGATTGACATGATCCGCACGCACCCCAGATGTGTCACGTAGCTGATGGAGCAGCCTCAGGCCCCTGTGCCTGAAACTTCTGATCATTGAAGGGTTAGTGTAAGGTCATGCCTTACACCTTCAAGCTGGCAGTGGAGCGGAACATGGGGTTACTCCTGAAGGATTTCCGGGTTGCCCAGTTTGCTCTCGACGTTGCTCAATGGCGCCGTCATGCCATCCTTTTTCACTGTCAGAAATTGCCCAAAGCGGAATGGGGCACTCGCCAATCTGGGGGCTCTGAACGCCCTCATCCTGTCTCCTGACGATCACCGGGTCGCTGTCGGTTCAGCGATCGGGTATGGAAACCCGGATGTGATAAAGGGCTGCCGTAATGGCAGTTGTGCGCGTGTAGCCGTTTGGCCAACCGGCTTGCCTGCCCACCGGTTTTCCACCCCGCGTACAACTTCCGCCTTCTGCGGGGAAATGGGTCGTTACAGTTCAGCCCGACACAGCCCAACGCGCCTTCAACCGCTGCGATGCTGGCCACCCACACTTGTTCACCGTAAACCCGGGCATCTGCGCCCATGACGCCCTGGTCCATGTCGCCCAGTACCTGCGGGGCGCTTACGGCTGTGGCTACAAAGCCCTGGAACACCTGGGCGAAACCGGCAAGAGCCTGTTCTGGGGCAACCTGAATGCAGTCAGTGAATTGAGATTGCCGGTGCCGGCCTCTTCGCGGGCATGCCCGTTCCCACAGGTTCTGCAGTGGGTTTGAAGCTTGCGCGACACCTGTGGGAGCGGGCGAGCCCGCGAAAGGGCCGGTACAGTAAACAAAAAAAGCCGGCCCCTTATGCAAGGAGCCGGCTTGTATGCGTACTGCTAGTGATCGGTTACTTACCCGCAGTCAACGCGTTATAGCTGGTCATCAGATTCCGATAATCCGGAATGTGGTTGGAGCACAGCGCCGCCAGCCCTTCCACATCATTGCGCCAGTCACGGTGCAGCTCACAGGCCACGCCAAACCAGGTCATCATCTGCGCACCGGCCTGGCTCATGCGGTCATGCGCCGCATCGCGGGTCATTTCGTTGAAGGTGCCGGAAGCATCAGTCACCACGAACACGTCAAATGCCTCTTCCAGCGCCGACAGCGCCGGGAACGCCACGCACACCTCGGTCACCACACCCGCAATGATCAGCTGCTTCTTGCCAGTCGCCTTCACCGCCTTGACGAAGTCTTCGTTGTCCCAGGCGTTGATCTGGCCGGGGCGAGCGATGTACGGCGCGTCCGGGAACAGCTCCTTCAGCTCCGGTACCAGCGGGCCGTTGGGGCCTTGCTCGAAGCTGGTGGTGAGGATGGTCGGCAGGTTGAAGAACTTCGCCAGGTCGGCCAGCGCCAGCACGTTGTTCTTGAACTTGTCCGGTTCGATGTCACGCACCAGCGACAGCAGGCCAGCCTGGTGGTCTACCAGCAGTACAGCGGCGTCGTCTTTGTTCAGGCGGTTGTAGGTGAATTTGCTCATGGTCTGTGCTCCAAAGGTTTATGAATTTTTCAGCTGTTCGGGGTGTTTCGCGTTGATGGACACAGATTAAAATCATCACCTTTGCGGCGGTAGTCAGCAGAATCTGGCTTTAGCGTTCCGTTTCGTGAACGATGGCTGTGTAGGGGCTGCCGGCAAGCCAAAACCCGGAGACCGATCATTGGAAGACCTCAACTCCCTCTACTACTTCACCCAAGTAGTCGAGCACGGTGGTTTCGCCCCGGCAGGCCGGGCGCTGGACATGCCCAAGTCGAAGCTCAGCCGGCGCATCGCCGACCTGGAGGAGCGCCTGGGCGTGCGCCTGCTGCACCGCACCAGCCGCCATTGCTCGCTCACCGAGATCGGCCAGGCCTACTACAACCGCTGCCTGGCCATGCGCGTGGAGGCCGAGGGCGCGGCGGAGATCATCGAGCGCAACCGCAGCGAACCGCGCGGGCTGGTGCGCATCAGCTGCCCGACCACCCTGCTCAACTCCTGGGTCGGGCCGATGCTGACCCGCTACATGCTCAAGTACCCGCAGGTGGAGCTGTTCATCGAAAGTACCAACCGCCGCGTCGACCTGCTGCACGAGGGCTTCGACATCGCTTTGCGGGTGCGCTTTCCACCGTTGGAAAACACCGACATGGTGATGAAGGTGCTAAGCAACAGCACCCAGTGCCTGGTCGGCCAGCCTCAATACCTGGAGCAGTTGCCCAAAAGTTTCGACCCGCAGTTGCTCAGCACGCTGCCCAGCCTGCACTGGGGCAGCGCCCAGCGCGAGTACCAGTGGGAGCTGTTTCGGGGTGAAGACAGCAGCCGCAGCATCGTCATCCCGCACAAACCACGCATGGTGACCGACGACCTGTTTGCCCTGCGTCATTTCGTGGTGGCCGGGGTTGGCATTGCGCACTTGCCAAGGGTGGCCGTGCGCGAGGACCTGGCGGCGGGGCGGCTGGTGGAGCTGATTCCGGACTGGCACCCGCGCTGTGGCATCGTGCATGCCATATTCCCGTCGCGGCGTGGGTTGCTGCCTTCGGTACGGGCGTTGATCGATCACTTGGCCGAAGAGTTTGCGGTCAGCGACATGGCTTGAGTCCTGAGCTGGCTTCTTCGCGGGCATGCCCGCTCCCACAGGGTATCGCGCATTTCTTGAGTTCAGCGCCTAACGTGTGGGAGCGGGCGTGCCCGCGAAGGGCTGCAAAGCAGCCCCAGTAACGCTTAACTGACAGGCATTACCCGCGCAGCCCCTTCTTCT
This sequence comes from Pseudomonas sp. PARCl1, assembly GCF_947311875.1. NCBI lineage: Bacteria > Pseudomonadati > Pseudomonadota > Gammaproteobacteria > Pseudomonadales > Pseudomonadaceae > Pseudomonas > Pseudomonas sp. PARCl1. The sequence goes on along the minus strand of NZ_CAMZMX010000001.1, from coordinate 128,519 downwards.
CGACATCACATCAGCTTAGAAAGCAAAGCACGAACAGCCCAGCGCCCCCCAGAACCCCTGGAAGTCATTGACCGGAACACTCGATTTGCGCGCCTTGTCATGGCTGTGCGCATGCACCCCGCACGGCCCCGAACACTGGTGCACGGCTGCCGCCAGCGACGGCGTACCCACGCGCCAGTGCCCCGGCACCTTGGCTACTGGAGACCACTCCGGCAGCACCGGCACCTGCGGTGGCCCGAGGCGGTCAAACTCGCCGGCACCGTACACGACCTTGCCATCGACAATGGTCAGCACCGATTCGATGCCCTTGATCGCTTCTTCATCAACGCTGAAGAAGTCCAACGACAAGGCCGCCAGGTCGGCCAGTTGGCCTACTTTGATCTGGCCCTTCTTGCCTTGCTCGCTGGAGAACCAGGCACTGCCCTGGGTGAACAGCTGCAGCGCGGTCTCGCGGTCCAGGCCTTCCTTGTACAGCTCCATGCCGCCAACGGTCTTGCCGCTGACCAGCCAGTACAGCGAGGTCCAGGGGTTGTAGCTGGACACGCGGGTAGCGTCGGTGCCCGCGCCGACCGGCACGCCCATCTCCAGCATGCGTTTGATCGGCGGGGTCTGCTCGGCAGCCTTGGCGCCATAGCGGTCGACGAAGTACTCGCCTTGGAAGGCCATGCGGTCCTGGATGGCGATGCCGCCGCCCAACGCACGCACGCGCTCGATGTTCTGCGGGGTGATGGTTTCGGCGTGGTCGAAGAACCACGGCAGGCCATTGAACGGGATATCGCGGTTGACCTTCTCGAACACGTCGAGCATGCGCGTGATCGATTCGTTGTAGGTGGCATGCAGGCGGAACGGCCAGCGCTGCTCGACCAGGTGGCGCACCACCGGCTCCAGCTCTTCTTCCATGGTCTGCGGCAGGTCCGGGCGCGGCTCGAGGAAGTCCTCGAAGTCGGCGGCGGAGAACACCAGCATTTCGCCAGCGCCGTTGTGGCGCAGGAAGTCGGTACCGCTGTGCAGCTTGACGCTGGATGTCCACTTCCTGAAGTCGTCCAGTTCTTCCTTGGGCTTCTGGGTGAACAGGTTGTAGGCAATGCGCACTGTCAGCTGGTTGTTGTCGGCCAGCTCCTGGATCACCGAGTAGTCGTCGGGGAAATTCTGGTAGCCGCCGCCAGCGTCGATGGCACTGGTCAGGCCCAGGCGGTTCAGCTCACGCATGAACTGGCGGGTCGAGTTGACCTGATACTCCAGCGGCAGCTTCGGCCCTTTCGCCAGGGTGGCGTAGAGGATCATCGCGTTCGGGCGGGCAATCAGCATGCCCGTCGGGTTGCCGAACTTGTCACGCTGGATTTCGCCACCCGGCGGGTTCGGGGTGCTCTTGTCGTAGCCGACGGCCTTGAGTGCGGCACGGTTGAGCAATGCGCGGTCGTAGAGGTGCAACAGGAACACCGGCGTATCGGGTGCAGCCTGGTTGATTTCTTCCAGGGTCGGCATGCGTTTTTCAGCGAACTGGAACTCGTTCCAGCCACCCACCACACGCACCCACTGCGGGGTAGGCGTGCGCGCAGCCTGGTCCTTGAGCATGCGCAGGGCATCGGCCACCGACGGCACGCCTTCCCAGCGCAGCTCCAGGTTGTAGTTCAGGCCGCCGCGGATCAGGTGCAGGTGCGAGTCGTTCAGGCCGGGAATGACCGTACGCTGCTTGAGGTCGACGATTTGCGTGCTGGCGCCCTTGTGGGCCATGGCCTCGGCGTCGTTGCCCACGGCGATGAAACGGCCGTCCTTGATGGCGACGGCGGTGGCAGTGGGCTTTTCGCGGTCAACGGTGTGCAGCTTGCCGTTGAACAGAATCAGGTCGGCGGTCATGGAACCTCCTTGGGTGGATGCGTGAGCGGAACCGGCGGCGCCGGTGAAGGGCAATGCAGACCAGAGCGCGCCGGCAGCACCCAGTACAGTGCTGCTGGCGAGGAACTGGCGACGAGTCTTGTCGTGGCGGTCCTGGGGCATGGTGTTCTCCGTCTCTGGGCGCGGCGGCGGCAGGCGCGACTGCAGAGCATGCCGCCCGATACAGGGGCAAGGCTTGGATGGATGTGCGGTGGGGCTGTTGAAGGTTAGCCCTGATCAAGTTTTGTGTTGCCAGGGCTGGCCCCATCGCCGGCAAGCCAGCGCCCACAAGGGCTTCACAGCTTCTGAGCCCTGAACAGCCCCTGTGGGCTTGCCGGCGGTTGGGGCCGCAAAGCGGCCCCGGCTTGTTCAGCGACTCAAGAACGCCAGCAGGTCCTCATTCAGCTGCTGCGCATGAGTCACGGCAAACCCATGCGGCGCGCCGGCGTACACCTTCAGCTCAGCCCCACGGATCTGTTTCGCTGCCTGCTTGCCGGTAGTCTCGAACGGCACGATCTGGTCGTCATCGCCATGAATCACCAACGTCGGTACATCGACCTTGGCCATGTCCGACCGGAAGTCGGTTTCGGAGAACGCCGTCACACAATCCAGGGTGGCCTTGAGCGACGCCATCAGCGCTATGTTCAAGGTCTGCGTCTGCACGCCCTGGGATACCTGCTGCCCATGGTTGATGCCATAGAACGGTGCGGCGAAGTCGGCGATGAACTGCGCCCGGTCGGCACGCAGGCCAGCCACGATACCTTCGAACACCGACAGGTCGACACCCTCGGGGTTGTCGTCGCGCTTGCCGAACACCGGCGTAACGGCGCCCAGCAGCACCAGCCCGGCGACCCGCTCGGTGCCGTAGCGACCGATGTAGCGGCTTACGTCACCGCCGCCCATGGAGAAGCCCACCAGGGTCACCTCACGCAGGTCGAGGTGTTCGATCAGCTGGGCGATGTCATCAGCGAAGGTGTCGTAGTCGTAGCCGTTCCATGGCTGGCTCGAGCGCCCGAAACCGCGGCGGTCGAAGGCAATGGCGCGGTAACCGCGGCTGGCCAGGAACTCCATCTGCGTGTCCCACATGTCGGCATTCAGCGGCCAGCCGTGGCTGAAAAGCACGGGCTTGCCGGTGCCCCAGTCCTTGAAGTAGATCGAAGTACCATCGCGGGTAACGAACGTGCTCATAGCGGTATCTCCTGGATTATCGAGGTCAGGGGCTGGCTCAGCCGCGCAGCCAGTTGGCGCAGCGACGGGTCACCCAAGGCATGATGTAGAACACCACGGGCAGAATGACGAACAGGTTGACGATCAGGTTGCCGGTGATCGCGCCCTCCAGTTGCGGGAAGCGGGCAAACAGCGGCGCCAGCAGTTGCGGCACGACCATGGTCATCGGGCAGATCACCAGGTAGGTTAGCAGCGCCTGCTTCCAGCGCGGCGGTTGCGCGGCCGAGGTATCCGACGTGCTATCGAGCACCTGGTGCTGCAGGCATACGGTCACCACTTCGCGGTTGTCTTGGAGTGCGGTGTTCATCGGCGTTCCTTGGGTGAGCTTGCCCACAGCCACTGTGCAACGGCCAACGGGCGCTGGATTGGATAAGTGTGCTGCCCTGCGTGGGCACCGGCTGAGGGTGCCCGCGGCTGCGGCTTACTTGTTGGCGTTGAAGGCGTTATAGCTGGTCATGAGGTTGCGGTAGTCCGGGATATGGTTGGAGCACAGCGCGGCCAGGCCTTCAATGTCGTTGCGCCAGTCGCGGTGCAGCTCGCAGGCAACCCCGAACCAGGTCATCAACTGGGCGCCAGCGCGGCTCATGCGGTCATGGGCGGCGTCGCGGGTCATGGCGTTGAAGGTCCCGGAGGCATCGGTAACCACGAACACGTCGAACTCTTCTTCCAGGGCGGCCAGCGCCGGGAAGGCTACGCACACTTCGGTGACCACGCCGGCGATGATCAGCTGCTTCTTGCCGGTGGCCTTCACCGCCTTCACGAAGTCTTCGTTATCCCAGGCGTTGATCTGGCCTGGTCGGGCGATGTACGGCGCGTCCGGGAACAAGGCTTTCAGTTCCGGGACCAGCGGGCCGTTGGGGCCTTGTTCGAAGCTGGTGGTGAGGATGGTCGGCAGGTTGAAGAACTTGGCCAGGTCAGCCAGGGCCAGTACGTTGTTCTTGAAGGCATCCGGCTCGATGTCGCGCACCAGCGACAGCAGGCCAGCCTGGTGGTCGACCAGCAGTACGGCGGCATCGTCTTTGTTCAGGCGGTTGTATTTGAAGTTGGTCATGGTCGTTGCTCCATAGGGTTTGAAGTTCAGCAAATTGGGTGTTTCGCGTTGATGGGAGAAGATTAAAACCGTCACCTTTCGAGCGGTAGATAGCGGTTTTTGGCTTTAGCGTTCTGTTTTGGGAACGATAGATTGGCGCTGGATTTGCTGGCCTCTTCGCGGGCTTGCCCGCTCCCACAGGGACCGCATCTCGCTCAGGGCGGGTTTACCCGCACGCAGGCGCCCATTGCCTGCCCGGCCAACCTGCTCTATTACTACCCACAGCCCTCCCCTCACTCCCGAGACCACCATGCTGGCGTTCATCCAGTCGTCCCCGTTGCTGCTCGGTACTGCCCTGATCCTGCTCGACCTCGTAATCTGGCAGTTGATCCCCCTCCAGCACCGGGCCTGGCGCATCGGTATGCGGCTGGTGCTTTTCCTGTTGTTCAGCGCGGTGCTGGTGGCCGCCGGCATGAGCCCGCTGCAGCCACCGCCCTGGCCGGACGATGTGCCGCGCAACCTGATGGCCACGGTATTGGCCATCGGCTGGTGGCTGTTTGGCGCGCGCACGGTCACCGTGGTGTTCGGCCTGTTGCTGGTAGCGCGGGGTAGCCACGGCGGGCGCTTGCTGCAGGACGTGCTGGGGGCGCTGATCTTCCTTGCCGCGGTAGTCGCGGCCGCAGGCTATGTGCTGCAGCTGCCAGTCAAGGGCCTGCTGGCCACCTCGGGCGTGATGGCCATCGTCATAGGCCTGGCGTTGCAGAGCACGCTGGCTGACGTGTTCAGCGGCATCGTGCTGAACACCACGCGGCCTTACCAGATTGGCGATTCGATCGCGATCGACGGCACCGAAGGCAAGGTGCTGGATATCGACTGGCGGGCCACGCGCCTGCTCACGGGCACAGGTAGCCTGGCGGTGATCCCCAATTCGGTGGCGGCCAAGGCGCGCCTGCTCAACCACAGCAGGCCGGCGGATGTGCATGGGGTGTCGATCAACGTGGTAGTGCCGGCCAAAGTGCGGCCCAGGCGGGTGTTCGACGCACTGGAAAAAGCCCTGCAGGGCACCAGCGCGATCCTTGCTTCACCTGCGCCCAAGGTGTCGGTCAAGGCCTCGACACTGGAGTCGGTGGAGTACGAGGCCAGCGGGTTCATTGCCGACATGGGCGGCAAGACTGCGGCACGCAACCAGTTGTTCGACCTGGCGCACCGCCACCTGGAGGCGAGCGGGGTGATGTGGAACGTCGACCTGGCCATGCCGCCACGCAGCCGCCAGCGCGAAGTGCTGGACGAGGTACGGGTGTTCCGTTCGCTAAGCGCTGAAGAGCGTGACGCATTGAGCCAGCGCATGACGACGGTGGAGTACCTGGCGGATCAGGTGATCCTGGAGGTAGGCGCGCATTCCGACCATTTGCTGGTGATTGGCAGCGGCGTGGTGTCGGCCTCTGTGCGCGATGGCGACAAGCTGCTGGAGGCCGGGCGCATGGGGCCGGGCGAGGTGCTGGGGGTGGAGGGGATCATCGACGAAGACGAGTCACTGGCCGAGTTCCGTACACTGACCAGCTGCGTGCTGTACCGCATCGACAAAGAGCAGGTGAAAAGTTGCCTGGCGCAACGTGGCGATGTGCAGGCGGCGCTGAGCAAGTTGCAGCGGTTCCGGCGCCAGAGCCGGGAGTCGTTGTTGCAGCAGAAGCCGGCCCTGATCAAGAAGGGCGGCTTCCTCAGCTGGTTGCACAAGTAAGCCTGTACTGGCCTCTTCGCGGGTAAACCCGCTCCTACAGGTACAACACAATATTCGAGACTTGTGTTGTACCTGTAGGAGCGGGTTTACCCGCGAAGAGGCCGGTACTTACAACACAACCCGCAGGCATTGCCCCGCGTGGTACAGCGAGAACCCGGACTCATAGAACGCGGTGCGCAGCGATGGCGCGCTCACGCCACTCATTGGCGAGAACGGAATCGGCAGGCTGCCCGCCTCACCCTTGAGCAGGAACTCGGCAAACGCCCGGCCAATCACGGTGCCGGTGGTATTCCCACGCCCGTTATACCCGGTCACCGCCACCAGCCCCGGCGCCGGCTCGAACAGGCGCATCAGGTGGTCGGGGGTGAAGTCGATGCAACCTGTCCAGTGCATTTCCCACTCGACCTTGCCCAGGCCCGGGTAGTAATGGCTTTGAATGCGGTCGGCCCAGCTGCGCACGAACCAGGCGGGCTTGTTGTCGACCCGGCCCAGGCTGCCGAGCAACAGGCGGCCCTGGTCGTCACGGCGGATACTGCTGAGCACGGTGCGGGTGTCCCATGAGCCCTGGCCGTGCGGCAGTACCTTGTCGGCCTCAGCGCCTTGCAGCGGCTTGGAGGCGACCTGGTAGTAATAACCGCGGAAGAACTGCTTCTGAAGGTTGCTCCAGTCGCCTTCGGTGTAGGCACCGGTGGAAATCACCACCTTGTCGGCCCGTACCGAGCCACGGGCCGTCTTGACCCGCCAGGCGTCGCCCTCGCGCGCCAGGCCTTCGACAGCCGACTGCTGAAACAGCTGGCCACCCAGGCGCACCACGGCCGCAGCCAGGCCCTGGGTGTAGCCCATGGGGTTGATGGTGCCGGCGCGGCGGTCGAGCAACGCGGCGGAAATCTTGTCGGTGCCACAGTATTCCTGGCACTGCGCGCCGGTCAGCAGCTCCACGTCGGCACCGCGACGGCGCCACTGCTCGTGGCGGGCCTCAAGGTCGGCGATGCCGGTGGCGTTGTGCGCCATGTGCAACGTGCCCTTGTGCTGGGCCTGGCAGTCGATGCCCAGGCGCTCGATCATTGCGAACACTTCAGCCGGGGCTTCACCCAGCACCTGGTTAAGGCGGCTGCCCTGCTTCTGGCCAAGGGTCGCCTCGACGTCGTCGGGGCGGATCCAGGTACCGGCATTGACCAACCCGACGTTGCGCCCGGAGCCCCCGTGGCCGACCTTCCAGGCCTCCAGCAGGATCACCGACTTGCCCTGCTCGAGCAGGTGAATGGCCGCCGACAGGCCGGTAATGCCGCCACCGATCACGCACACATCGGCCTTGTGCTCACCGGCCAGGGCCTGGGCGGCCACGCTCGGTGTGCTGACGAATTCCCACAAGCATTGTTGACGCAGTTCGGACATGGCCCGGCTCCAGCAATTTGTTCTTGTTGGGGCTGCCTTGCAGCCCATTCGCGGGTAAACCCGCTCCTACGGGCACTGCACAGGTTCGAAAAGCTGTGCAGTGCCCGTAGGAGCGGGTTCACCCGCGAACCGGGGGCAAAGCCCCCGGCCATGCAGCATCAACCGATCAGTCGAACACGATACCCTGTGCCAGCGGCAGCTCGCGCGAGTAGTTCACAGTGTTGGTCTGGCGGCGCATGTAGCCCTTCCAGGCATCCGAACCGGATTCCCGGCCACCACCGGTCTCTTTCTCGCCACCGAACGCACCGCCGATCTCGGCACCGCTGGTGCCGATGTTGACGTTGGCAATGCCGCAATCACTACCCGCAGCGCTCTGGAAACGTTCGGCCTCACGCAGGTCGGTGGTGAAGATGCACGACGACAGGCCTTGTGGCACTTCGTTGTTCAGGCGCAGGGCCTCTTCAAAGTCGTCGTAGGCCAGTACGTAGAGGATCGGGGCGAAGGTTTCGTGGCGGACCACGTCGCTTTGCGCCGGCATTTCAGCGATGGCTGGCGACACGTAGTAGGCATTCGGGTACTGCTCGGCCAGCTGACGCTCACCACCGAATACCTGGCCGCCTTCGTCGCGGGCCTTGGCCAGGGCGCCCTGCATGGCGTCGAACGACAGCTTGTCGATCAACGGGCCAACCAGGTTGTCCTTGCGCGGGTCGCCAATGCGGACTTTGCCGTAGGCAGCTTTGACCCGGGCAACCACTTCGTCCTTGATCGAACGGTGCACGATCAGGCGGCGCAGGGTGGTGCAGCGCTGGCCGGCGGTACCGACCGCCGAGAACAGGATGCCGCGCACGGCCAGGTCGAGGTCGGCGCTGGGGGCCAGGATCATGGCGTTGTTGCCGCCCAGCTCAAGGATGCTGCGGCCGAAGCGTGCAGCCACACGTGGGCCAACTTCGCGCCCCATGCGGGTGCTGCCGGTGGCGCTGACGAGCGGCACACGCGGGTCGTCGACCAGGGCTTCACCGGCTTCACGGCCACCGATGACCAGCTGCGCCAGGCCCGCCGGGGCGTCACCAAAGGCTTTCAGGGCTTTTTCGAACAGTGCCTGGCACGCCAGGGCGGTCAGCGGGGTTTTCTCGGACGGCTTCCATACCACGGAGTTGCCGGCCACCAGGGCCAGTGCGGTGTTCCAGGCCCACACCGCGACCGGGAAGTTGAAGGCGCTGATCACGCCGACCACCCCCAGCGGGTGCCAGGTTTCACGCATATGGTGCCCTGGGCGCTCGGAAGCGATGGTCAGGCCGTACAGCTGGCGCGACAGCCCCACGGCGAAGTCGCAGATATCGATCATTTCCTGAACTTCACCCAGGCCTTCCTGGGTGATTTTGCCGGCTTCGATCGAGACCAGCTCGCCGAGGTCGGCCTTGTGCGCACGCAGCACTTCGCCAAACAGACGCACCAGCTCGCCGCGGCGTGGTGCCGGTACGCTGCGCCAGGCTTCGAAGGCGCTCTGGGCCTGGTCGATGCAGGCGGTGGTCTCGGCCTTGCCGAGCAGTTTCACCGAGGCGATCTGGCTGCCGTCGATCGGCGTGTGAACAGGGTAATCGCCCTGGGTGTAAGCCTCGGCGGCAACGCCAAGGCGCTCGAGCAATCCAGCAACCATTTGTGCTTCTCCTACATCGGGTGATGGGGTGGAAAAATGATGTGGATCAGTATTAATCCGATCACATAGGTACAACAAACGACCTTTATTCCGCATATCATTCCACCAGGTAATGATCCGTATCGCAGAGACCGCTATGTCCAAACGCCTGGTGCCCTCCATGACCGCCCTGCAGTGCTTTGAAGCTGCAGCCCGCCATTTGAGTTTTACCCGTGCCGCTGAAGAGCTGCACCTGACCCAGAGCGCGGTCAGCAAGCAGGTGGCGCAGCTGGAGGACATGCTGCGCCATCACCTGTTCCTGCGCATTCGCCGGCGCCTGCAACTGACCCCGGCCGGCAGCCTGTACCTGGCCGAGGTCAACAAGATCCTTACCCAGGTGGATATGTCCAGCCGCTACGTGCTCACCTATGGCGAGCAGACCGAGATACTGAAGGTCGCCACTCAACCGAGTTTTGGCGTGCGCTGGCTGATCCCGCACCTCAAGGGCTTTGGCAAACGGCACAGCAATATCCACCTGGATATCCGCAACGAGATGGAGCCGTTCGCCCTGCTGCAGGGTTCGGCGGATGTGGTGTTCTTCTATGGTCAGGGCACCTGGCCGGGTGCCACCTGCGTGGCGCTGTTCGGCGAAGAAGTGGTGCCGGTGTGTGCGCCGGAGCTGCTGGCCGGGCGTGAGTTGGCGGGCGCCGAACAGCTGGCTGAGTTGGTGCTGTTGCAGAGTACCTCGCGCCCCGAGGCCTGGCACGAGTGGTTCCTGGAGCAGGGCCTGCAAAGCGTCAACGCCTACCACGGGCCGCGCTTCGATACCTTCTATATGGCATTGAGCGCCGCGCAGACAGGCTGCGGGGTAGCACTGGTGCCGCGCTACCTGGCAGCCAAGGAGCTGGCCGACGGCAGCCTGGTGGTGCCATGGGATCACGCCATGCGCAGTGCCGGGGCGCATTACCTGGCGTATGCCGAGCATGCGGCGGAGGTGCCCAAGGTACGGGCGTTGGTGGAGTGGATCGGCGAGCAGTTGCAGGTTTGAGGTTGCCGGGCCTACCTCGACCTGTAGGAGCGGCCTTGTGTCGCGATGGGCTGCAAAGCAGCCCGAATGGCCCTTGAGGTCGATCAAAAAAGGAATGACACACTCACTTTTTTTCGCTTGTGAGCAAGGTGCATTCCCAGCTTTCATGTAAGCGTCCGAACCTAACCAGGAAGCTAGCGATGCCCGCCCACGATTTCGTCAGCCCCGACAGCATTCGCGCGCAGTTTTCTGCCGCCATGTCGCTCATGTACAAACAGGAAGTGCCGCTGTACGGCACGCTGCTGGAGCTGGTGAGCGAAATCAACCAGCAGGTCATGGCCCAGCAGCCCGACGTTGCCGAGGCCCTGCGCTGGACCGGCGAAATCGAGCGCCTGGACCACGAGCGGCATGGCGCCATCCGGGTTGGCACCGCCGCAGAACTGGCTACCATCGCCCGCCTGTTCGCGGTGATGGGCATGCAGCCGGTTGGGTACTACGACCTTAGCTCTGCCGGTGTGCCGGTGCACTCCACCGCCTTCCGCGCGGTGCACGAGCAGTCCCTGCACATCAGCCCGTTCCGGGTGTTCACCTCGCTGCTGCGCCTGGAACTGATCGACAACCCGCAACTGCGCGAACTGGCCCAGAGCATTCTGGCCAAGCGCCAGATCTTCACCGCGCGCGCCCTCGAACTGATCGCCCAGTGCGAGCGCGACGGCGGCTTGAATGCCACCGATGCCGCCGCATTCGTGCAGGAGGCCCTGCACACCTTCCGCTGGCACCAGGACGCCACCGTCACCGCCGAGCAATATCAGCAGTTGCACGATCAGCACCGCCTGATTGCCGACGTGGTGGCCTTCAAGGGCCCGCACATCAACCACCTGACCCCGCGTACGCTGGACATCGATGCCATTCAGGTCGGCATGCCGGCCAAGGGCATTCCGCCCAAGGCCGTGGTGGAAGGCCCGCCCACCCGCCGCCACCCGATCCTGCTGCGCCAGACCAGCTTCAAGGCCCTGCAGGAAAAGGTCGCCTTCAGCGACCAGCAGGGCAGCGAAGGCAGCCACACCGCGCGCTTTGGCGAAATCGAGCAACGCGGTGCGGCCCTGACACCCAAGGGCCGCCAGCTGTACGACAAACTGCTCGATGCCACCCGCGCTGCCTTGGGCGGTGCGCCTGCCGAGGCCAACGCCGAACGTTACATGACACTGCTGAAGGACAGCTTTGCCGAATTCCCGGACGACCTCGCGCAGATGCGTGAGCAGGGCCTGGCGTATTTCCGTTACTTCGCTACCGAGAAAGGCCTGGCTGCGCGGGATCAGGACGGTCGCCCGACTACCCTGGAGGGCTTGATCGAGGCCGGCCATGTGCACTTCGAAGCGCTGGTCTACGAGGACTTTCTGCCGGTAAGCGCGGCGGGCATCTTCCAGTCCAACCTGGGTGACGATGCGCAGGCCGAGTACGGCAGCAATGCCAACCGCGATGCCTTTGAAGCAGCATTGGGGCTGCAGGTGCAGGATGAACTGGCGCTGTATGCGCAAAGCGAGCGGCGGTCGCTGCAGGCTTGTGCGCAGGCGTTGAACCTAGGTTCGATGTAAGCCGGTAGATCGCCGGGGGCGCTTGGCGCCCCATTCGCGGGCACGCCCGCTCCCACAGGTTCAAGGCTTGCGCTGTACCTGTGGGAGCGGGCGTGCCCGCGAATGGGCCGCAAAGCGGCCCCCTGCGGTATCAGCGAAAACGGTCGACCTCCTGCCGCAGCTGCGCCGCCAGCCCTTCCAGCTCCCGCGCGGTAAAGGCCAGCTCATTGGCCACCTCGCGCTGCTCGCCGTTGGCCTGGGCAATGCTCTGCAAATTGCGGCTGAGCACCGTCGCCGTGCTGCTCTGCTCCTGAGTCGCCGTACTGATCACCGTGAACTGCTCACCCGCCGCACGGCTCTGCTCGTCGATACGCGCCAGCGCTTGCGCCACCTTGTCATTGCGCTGCAGACCTTCCTGCATCAGCTGGTTACCCTGCTCCAGCGTCGTGATGGCGTGCCCGGTCTGCTGCTGGATGCTGGTGATCATCCCGGATATTTCATCCGTGGCCTGGCGGGTTCGTGCGGCCAGGCTGCGCACTTCGTCCGCCACCACCGCAAAGCCGCGGCCCTGCTCACCGGCGCGGGCAGCCTCGATGGCCGCATTCAACGCCAGCAGGTTGGTCTGTTCGGCGATGGCAGTGATCACGCTGATGATGCCGCCGATTTCCTGCGAGCGCGCCCCCAGGCTGTCCATCACCGTGGCCGTACCGCCGAGGGCATCGGCAATCTGCTTCAGCGAACGCGATGCTTCATCCATGGCGCTGCGGCCGATGCGGGTCTGCTGGGCATTGTCACGCGCCATGCGCTCGGTGCCCGCCATGTTGTCGGCGATGTTCATCGAGGTGGCGCTGAACTCCTCCACCGCACCGGCCATGCTGGTGATTTCACCGGACTGCTGCTCCATGCCCTCGCAGGCCCCGGCCGACAGGCCAGACAACGATTTGGCGCGCGAGCTGACTTGCTCGGACGCACTGCGAATGTGCTCGACCATGCCTGACAAGGCCTCGCCCATCTTGTTGAAGCTGCTGGCCAGTTGGCCGATTTCGTCGTGGCTGGTCACGCTCAGCCGCGCGCTCAGGTCACCTGCGCCCAGCGCTTCGGCCTGGCGCACCAGCGCGTCCAGCGGCCGCAGCTTGCGCCGCAACAGCCATAGGGTAGCCGCCACCGCCAGGACCATCGCCAGCAGGCTGCCGATGGCCAGGCGCAGGCCTACACTCCAGGTCACCTCACGGATTTCCGCCATCGGCATGCTCGCCACCACCGTCCACGGGCCTTCGGCAAGTGCGGCCGTTGCGCTGTACAGCGGTTGATCGGCATTGGCTGGTGGCACCAGCCACTGGCCGTTCTCGTCCTGCAGGGCCAGCGAACCGGTCTGGCCAATGCGGAAACGCTTGAGGTTGGCAAACTGGGTGTTCTGCGCATCGGTGTAGTCGAAGCCAACGAACAATACGGCAATTACCCGGCCGTTGCCGTCACTTACCGGCACATAGCGGGTCATGTAGTTACGCTCGAACAAAACGGCGCGGCCAACGTACATTTGCCCGGCCAGCAACTTGCGGTAGGCCGGGTGCTGACGGTCGAGCTGAGTGCCGATGGCGCGGCTGCCGTCCTGCTTCTTCAGGTTGGTGCTGATGCGCACGAAGTCTTCGCCACTGCGCACGAACAGCGTGGCGATGCCAGCGGTCATCTGCTGGAATTCGTCAACCTGCTGAAAATCGTTGTTCAGCAAATGATCACCCAGGTACAGCGCCGGTGTTGCCTGCCCGGCGACCTGCACCGTTTCACCGGCATGCAGCGACAGGCCCGAGGCGAAGCGGCGCTCGAACAACCCGCTGAGGCGCTGGGTATTGTCCTTGAGCGAACTGTGGAAGGTTTCGAGCTGGTCGGCCAGCAGGCGCGCTTCACTGCCCAGGTGCGCCTGGCGTGTGGCGAGGTTGGCATCGTCCAGCGAACGCAGGGCAAACAGGGTACTGCCGGAAATCACCAGCGCCAGCACGATGGCGAGGGCGACACCGAGCTGCGAGGCTATGCGGGCACGGGGTTGAGACATGTGAAGCTCCTGGCAAGAGGCCGGGATCGTCCTGATCACACTGACCGCCCGCTTTCTATCGACGGGAAGTGCGCCCTCTTCCGGGACGCTGGTGCCAGTGAATCGGCGTCGCGGGCGAATACTTGAGTGTCGGGCCGGGATATTCGCAAACGTTTTCTGTCGCCTCCACGGGCCATCAAAGGGGCGGGAGAATTTCCACATCCGGGAGATCCATGGCCGCTACCTCCTGTTCCAGAAATGCACTCAACCGGCGCAACCGCTCGCCCCCGCGTCGGGTACGCGGCCACACCAGGTAGTAATCCATGCCACTGGGCACCGCCGTCGGCCAGGGCAGGCTCAGGCGCTTCTGCGCCACGTCCTCGGCCACCATCAGCAAGTCGCCGATGGAGATGCCGTAGCCACGCGCTGCGGCAATCATGCTCAGCTCCAGCGTGTCGAAAACCTGCCCACCCTTGAGCGATACCTTGCCAGCGAGGCCCATGCGCTGCAGCCAGTCACGCCAGTCGCGCTTGTCCACCGTGGGGTGCAGCAGCTCGATACCGGCCAGCCGGGACACGCCCCAGGGCTTTTCGCCAAGCAGGTCCGGTGCGCCGACCGGAATCAACAACTCCGGGAACAGCTTGCGTACCTCCCAGTCTGCCGGGAACACTCCATCGCTGAGCAACACGGCACAATCGAACGGTTCCTGGTTGAAGTCCACATGGTCCACATCCATCCAGGCGCTGGTCAGTTGTACCTCGTTACCGGGTTGCAGGTGGCGAAACCGGCTCAGGCAGGCCAGCAGCCACCGCATGGTCAGGGTCGAAGGTGCTTTCATGCGCAGGATGTCATCTTCACCACACAGGGTTTCACAGGCACGGGCGAACGCGGCAAAGCCTTCGCGCACCCCCGGCAGCAATACCCGCCCAGCTTCGGTCAGTTGCAGGGTGCGGCCACTGCGCACGAACAGGCGGCAGGCGAAATGCTCTTCCAGGGTACGGATATGCCGGCTGATGGCACTTTGCGTGATCGACAGCTCTTCGCCCGCGCGGGTGAACGAACTGAGCCGCGCGGCGGCTTCGAATGCGCGCAAGGCATACAGCGGAGGTAGCTGGCGCGACATGAGGCACCTGCAATCCAGGGACAGAAGCGAATTATCCGAAACTTGCAGGCATGAGTTCAACTCATGCCAACCATCGCTTTTATCCTTTTGTGCAAAGTTGACCAAAGCCTCAGAATCGCGCTTCGTTGATCACCTCAGGAACAAGGACAGCCCATGCACGTCGCGCCCACTACAGAACTCAAGGCTTTACTGCGCCTGGCCGGGCCGCTGATCGCCTCGCAGCTGGCGCACATGCTGATGGTGCTGACCGACACCCTGATGATGGCCCGCATCAGCCCGCAGGCCTTGGCCGGCGGTGGCTTGGGCGCGGCCAGCTATTCCTTCGTGTCGATTTTCTGCCTGGGGGTGATCGCCGCAGTGGGTACCCTGGTGGCGATTCGCAAGGGCGCCAACGACATCGAAGGGGCCACCCGCCTGGCTCAGAACGGCCTGTGGCTGGCCTGGGGCCTGGCGCTGTTCGCCGCGCTGGTGCTGTGGAACCTTGAGCCGGTACTGCTGCTGTTCGGGCAACAGCCCGAGAACGTGGCCTCGGCTGCCCAGTTTCTGACCCTGCTGCCGCTGGCGTTGCCCGGTTACCTGACCTTCATGGCCTTGCGCGGGTTCACCAGTGCCCTTGGCCGTTCGACCCCGGTGATGGTCATCAGCCTGGTTGGCACGGTGCTGAACTACCTGCTCAACGTGGCGCTGATCGAGGGCATGTTCGGCCTGCCCAGGCTCGGGCTGATGGGTATCGGCCTGGTCACTGCGGTGGTGTCGATGGGCATGGCCATTGCCCTGTCGTTGTACATCCGCTGGCACCCGGCCTATGCCGCCTACCCGCTGCGCAAGGGCCTGTCGCGCCCATCGCTGCACGCCCTGCGTGAGCTGTGGCGGCTGGGCCTGCCGATTGGCGGCACCTACATGGTGGAAGTGGGCCTGTTCGCCTTTGCCGCGTTGTGCATGGGGGTGCTGGGCAGCACCGAATTGGCGGCCCACCAGATCGCCCTGCAGATCGTGTCCACGGCATTCATGGTGCCGACAGGGCTCTCCTATGCGGTAACCATGCGCGTGGGCTTGTACTACGGCGCCGGCAACCTGCTGGCGGCGCGCAGTGCGGGGCGCGTGGGCATCGGCTTCGGGGCAACCGTGATGTTTGCCTTTGCGGCGCTGTTTTTGCTGTTGCCCGAGGCGCTGGTGAGCCTGTTCATAGACCGTAATGACCCGGGCTTTGCCGCCATCTACCAACTGGCGGTGCACTTGTTGATGGTGGCCGCCTGGTTCGAGTTGTTCGATGGCATGCAGACCATCGCCATGGGCTCCATACGCGGCCTGAAAGATGCCAAGACCACCTTCCTGATCGGGCTGTGCTGCTATTGGCTGGTAGGCGCGCCGAGCGCCTGGCTGTTCGCGTTCAACCTGGGCGGCGGGGCGGTCGGGATCTGGTGGGGATTGGCGCTGGGGCTGGCGTGTGCGGCGGTGGCGCTGACCTTTGGTTTTGAGTGGCGGATGAAGCGGTTGTTGCGCAAAGCTGGGATGGGTGGAGAGGCTACCGCCTCGGCCTGACTTCAGGGCCTATTCGCGGGCACGCCCGCTCCCACAGGTACAGGGCGCGGCCCCTGTGGGAGTGGGCGTGCCCGCGAAAGGGCCCTAAAGGACAACCCCCAACTGACGGTCAGGCGCCTGCAGCAAAAACTCCATCAACTCCCCCACCGGCAGTGGCTTGCTGACCAGAAAACCTTGCACCTGGTCACAACCAAACCCGCGCAGCAGCTCCAGTTGCTCCTCACTCTCCACCCCTTCAGCCACCACTTCAAGGTTGAGGTTGTGCGCCAGGTTGATCATGGCGTGCACCAGCTTGCGGTTTTCCTCGCGCATTTCCATTTCGGCCACGAAACTGCGGTCCACCTTGAGCAACGTGATCGGCAGGCTGTTCAGGTGTACGAACGACGAAAAACCGGTGCCGAAGTCATCCAGCGAGAAGCGCACGCCCAGCCGGCCCAGCGCATCCATGGTCTGGCGTACCAGCTCGTTGCGGCGCATGACCGCCGTTTCGGTCAGCTCGAATTCCAGCCAGCGAGCATCCACCCCGTGCTCGAGGATCAGCCGGCTCAAGGTGGCCAGCAGCTGGCTATCCTGGAACTGGCGGAAGCTCAGGTTGACCGCCATGTGCAGCGGCTCCAGGCCGCGTTCGCACAACGCCTGCATGTCGCGCAGCGCACGGGAAATCACCCAGTAGCCCAATGGCACGATCAGGCCGCTTTGCTCCGCCAGCGGCACGAACTCGCAGGGCGGTAGCAGCCCCCGGTCCGAGTGCCGCCAGCGCACCAGCGCCTCGAGCCCCACGATGCGCCCATCGGCCAGGTTCAGTCGGGGTTGATAGTGCAGTTCCAGTTCATTCCGGCGCAGGGCGCGGCGCAGTTCGCTTTCCAGGTCGGCCAGGCTGCGGGCATTACGGTTGATGCGCTCGTTGAACACATGGAAGGTGCAGCCCTGGCTACCCTTGGCCTGGCGCATGGCGATGTGCGCGTGCCACATCAGCGGGTCGGCGCCGCCCTGGGCACGGGCATGCGCCAGGCCCAGGCTGCAGCCCAACAGCAAGCTTTCGCCATCGATCCAATAGGGCTCGGCCAGGGCCTCGACGATGCGTTCGGCAATCCATTCGGCGCGGTTCGGGTCGCGGCGCGTGTCGATCAGCAGCGCGAATTCGTCGCTGCCCAGGCGCGCCAACTGGTCCCCCGCTTCCAGTTGGTGTTTCAACCGGGCCACAACCTGCAGGATCAGGCGGTCACCGCTCTGGTGGCCAAGGGCGTCGTTGACGTGGCGGAAGTTGTCCAGGTCGAGGTGGCCGAGGGCAACGCCCCGGCCTTCGTTTTCAGCCAGCCGTGCCGTGAGCAAGGCCTGGAAGCCCTGGCGGTTGGCAATACCGGTCAGTGGGTCTTGCTCGGCAAGGCGCTGCAAGGTGGCCACCAGCACACCGCGTTCGCGCACATGCCGCAGCGAGCGGCGCAGGCTATCGGTGCTGAGCTGTTGGCGCACCAGCCAGTCGCTGACGCCGCTGGGGGCCACCGCGGGCTCGTCGTCCAGCAGCAGGATGGTCGGCAGCTCACAGCGCCCCGGCGCTGGTTGCAGTGCCGCAGTCGCCAGGACCACGGCTTGCCGGTCATGGCTGAAAAGGCTGTCGACGGCCTCCCAGTCAGGCGCCGTCAACAGCACTGCAGTGCCGCCCAACCCCTGCACGCACTCGCGCAGCAGCACGGCCCATTCCGGCTCATCAGCCAACAGCAGCAAACGCAGAGGTTCGACAGGCGTGGACAAGCGGGCTCCTTAGGGCTTCACGGCACAACGAGAGAAGATGAATATGCTACTGCATTGATGAAAATGATTTTCAATTTTATACATACACCGGACTCTGCGGCGACCCGACGTATTTTGTCGTGCATCCTGCGCGAAATCAGGCCCGTTCGGCAAATACGATTTTTCCAGTGCCTGGCATTAGCCTGACTAATACAGGGCGCCAATAAAAGTCTGACTCAGACGTCAGACGGTCACGCCACAACGGCCCCATGCCTGTTAGAATGCGCGGCTATTTTCTGGCGACCCCCGGTTTCTAGCATGTCCCGACTCAATCCCCGGCAGCAGGAAGCCCGTGACTATGTCGGCGGCCCTCTTTTGGTGCTCGCCGGTGCAGGCTCGGGCAAGACCAGCGTGATCACGCGCAAGATTGCCCACCTGATCCAGAACTGCGGCATTCGTGCCCAGTACATCGTGGCGATGACCTTTACCAACAAGGCCGCGCGCGAGATGAAGGAGCGGGTTGGCACCTTGCTGCGCCCGGGGGAAGGTCGCGGCCTGACGGTGTGTACCTTCCACAACCTGGGCCTGAACATCATCCGCAAGGAACACGAGCGGCTGGGCTACAAGCCGGGCTTCTCGATCTTCGACGAGTCCGACATCAAGGCGTTGCTGTCGGACATCATGCAGAAGGAATACTCAGGCGACGACGGCATCGACGAGATCAAGAACATGATCGGTGCCTGGAAGAACGACCTGATCCTGCCGCCAGAAGCCCTGGAAAAGGCGCGCAATCCGCGCGAGCAGACCGCCGCCATCGTCTACACCCACTACCAACGCACGCTCAAGGCGTTCAACGCAGTGGACTTCGACGACCTGATCCTGCAGCCGGTGAAGCTGTTCCAGGAACACCCCGAGGTGCTGGAGCGCTGGCAGAACCGCGTGCGCTACCTGCTGGTGGACGAGTACCAAGACACCAATGCCAGCCAGTACCTGCTGGTGAAGATGCTGATCGGCATGCGCAACCAGTTCACCGTGGTGGGCGACGACGACCAGTCCATCTATGCCTGGCGCGGTGCCCGCCCCGAGAACCTGATGCTGCTCAAGGAGGACTACCCCTCCCTGAAGATCGTCATGCTCGAACAGAACTACCGCTCCACCAGCCGGATCCTGCGCTGTGCCAACGTGCTGATCGCCAACAACCCGCACGCGTTCGAAAAACAGCTGTGGAGCGAGATGGGTGTAGGCGACGAGATCCGCGTGATCCGCTGCAAGAACGAGGAAGCCGAGGCCGAACGGGTGGCCATGGAGATCCTCACCTTGCACCTGCGCACCAACCGCCCGTACAGCGACTTTGCCATCCTCTACCGCGGCAACTACCAGGCCAAGCTGATCGAGCTGAAACTGCAGCACCACCAGGTGCCGTATCGCCTGTCGGGCGGCAACAGCTTCTTCGGCCGCCAGGAGGTCAAGGACCTGATGGCCTACCTGCGCCTGCTGGTGAACCCGGACGACGACAACGCCTACCTGCGGGTGATCAACGTGCCGCGCCGCGAGATCGGCTCCACCACCCTGGAAAAGCTCGGCAACTATTCCACCGAGCGCGGCATTTCCATGTACGCCGCCAGCGACGAGCTGGGCCTGGGTGAACACCTGGACGCCCGCTATACCGAGCGTTTGCAGCGCTTCAAACACTGGCTGGACGGGGTACGCCAGAAGGTCGCCCTGGAAGACCCGATTGCCGCGCTGCACGAGATGATCCGCGACATCGACTACGAAAACTGGATCCGCCAGCAGACCGCCAGCGACAAGGCCGCCGATTTCCGCATCAGCAACGTCTGGTTCCTGGTGGACGCACTGAAAAACACCCTCGAAAAGGATGAAGAGGGTGACATGACCATCGAGGACGCCATCGGCAAGCTGGTGCTGCGCGACATGCTTGAGCGCCAGCAGGAAGAAGAAGAGAACGCCGAAGGGGTGCAGATGATGACCCTGCATGCCTCCAAAGGCCTGGAGTTCCCCTACGTGTTCATCATGGGCATGGAAGAGGAAATCCTCCCGCACCGCTCCAGCATCGAGGCCGACACCATCGAAGAAGAGCGCCGCCTGGCCTATGTGGGTATCACCCGCGCCCGCCAGACCCTGGCCTTTACCTTCGCCGCCAAGCGCAAACAATACGGTGAAATCATCGACTGTACGCCCAGCCGGTTCCTCGACGAATTGCCACCCGACGACCTGGCCTGGGAAGGCCTGGACGACGCCCCGGTCGAGGTGAAGGCGGCACGCGGCAACAACGCCCTGGCCGACATCCGGGCAATGCTCAAACGCTGATCAACCATTACTCTTTAATATTGCCGCCTCCAGCGGCCACCTTTGTTACATCGAGGAAATCACAGTGGAAGCACTGCATCAGAAGATTCGCGAAGAAGGCATCGTGCTTTCCGATCAGGTCCTCAAAGTGGACGCGTTTCTCAACCACCAGATCGACCCGGCGCTGATGCAGCTGATCGGTGACGAGTTCGCCCGCCTGTTCGCCGATGCTGGCGTGACCAAGATCGTCACCATCGAAGCCTCGGGTATTGCCCCGGCAGTGATGACTGGCCTGAAGCTGGGCGTACCGGTGATCTTCGCCCGCAAGCACCAGTCGCTGACCCTGACCGAAAACCTGCTGACCGCCTCGGTGTACTCCTTCACCAAGCAGACCGAGAACACCGTGGCCATCTCGCCGCGCCACCTCAACAGCAGCGACCGCGTGCTGGTGATCGACGACTTCCTGGCCAACGGCAAGGCGTCGCAGGCACTGATCTCGATCATCAAGCAGGCCGGCGCCACCGTGGCCGGCCTGGGTATCGTCATCGAGAAGTCGTTCCAGGGCGGCCGCGCCGAGCTGGACAGCCAGGGCTACCGCGTTGAATCGCTGGCCCGGGTGAAGTCGCTGGAAGGTGGTGTGGTCACTTTCATCGAGTGATGCCGCGCTGCGGTCCCTTGTAGGAGCGGGTTCACCCGCGAATGCGATAGTGAATGTACCACCGCATTCGCGGGTAAACCCGCTCCTACATCGGGCCAATGCGCCTTGGGGTTTATTGGGTCGCCGCCAACCCCGCCAGCAGCAACCTCTGGTAAAGCTCCTCCTTCAGCCCCTGCGGCTGGCCCAGTTGCATCCGCCCCAGATGCTGCTCATACCCCTCCGGCCCCGGCGCATCCAGCGCGGCCTTGCCCAGCTCCAGCACCTCGCTCAACTTGAACTTGCTCTTCAACCAGTTCAGCGCCCGCAACAGGTCCTGCTCTTCGGCAGTGAAGTCCGTACCCAGCGGATACTCGGGGAACAACCGTGCGTGCTGCGCCCTGACCGCCTCAAGGCGTTGCGGGGTGTTGTCGGCAAAGCGCGCGTCCAGCTCAAAGCCCTTGTGCAGCTTGCCGGCACTCTTGGCCTGCTCGATCAGCCCCTGCTGGAACCGTGAATCGCTTACCGCCAGCAACCGTGCAATCACTTCGCTGTCGGTCTGCCCACGCAGGTCGGCGATGCCGTATTCGGTCACCACGATATCGCGCAGGTGCCGGGGGATGGTGCAGTGGCCGTACGCCCAGAAAATGTTCGACGTCACCTCACCGCCCGACTCGCGCCAACTGCGCAACAGCAGGATCGAGCGCCCACCCTCCAGCGCATGGCCTTGGGCAACGAAGTTGTATTGCCCGCCCACGCCACTGAGCACTCGACCATCTTCCAGCTGGTCGGCCACCCCGGCACCCAGCAGGGTCATGCCGAATGCGGTGTTGATGAAGCGCGCATCGCGGCGCTGGCGGCGCTTGAGTTCCTCTTGCCCGTAGAGTTCGTTGATGAAGCTGATACGGGTCATGACGAACTGTGCACGCTGCTCCAGCGGCATCTCGCGCAAGCGCTGATAGAACGCCTGCGGGCCAAGGAAGAAGCCACCGTGCAACAACGCGCCCTGCTCATCCGCCGGGCGTCGCAATAAGCCTGCCTCGGCCAGCACCAGCAGGCCGTTGACGAACATCTCGCTGCAGCCGTAGAGGCCTTGAGCGAAGGTATCCAGCCCCCCTTCCCGTTCGATCAGCGCCTGCCAGGGGCCGACATCGAGTGCATCGAGCACCGCACGGTAGCCAGCGTTGTCGCCCTGGCGCGCCAGCAATGCCGCGGCGACCGCATCGCCCATGGCACCAATACCGATCTGCAGCGTGCCGCCGTCGCGCACCAGGCTGCTGGCATGCAGGCCAATGCAGTGGTCCTGAATGCCGACCGGCATGTTCGGTGTGGAAAACAGCCGGCGTTGTTCGGCCTCGTCGAGCAACAGGTCGAACGCGTCGATCGGCAGCTCGGCATCGCCAGGCATGTAAGGCAGCTCGGCGTGCACCTGCCCCAGCATGAGGATGGTTTCACCGGCAGCGCGGCGTTTGGCGACCATGGGCAGCAGGTCGAGGGTGATGTCGGGGTTGCAGGCCAGGCTCAGGTGCACGGGCTTTTCGGGCGTGGCAGCCACCAGTTGGGCGATCAGGTTCAGGCCCTTGGCGTTGATATCCCGCGCGGCGTGGCTGTAATTGCTGCTGACGTAGTCCTGCTGCGCCGATTCGCTGTGCAGCAAGCTGCCGGGCTGCATGAAGAACTGCTCGACGCGGATGTTGGCTGGCAATGTGTCGTTGCGCAGGTCGCTGAGGTAGGTGAGCTCTTCATAGTCGGCGAATACGCGCTCGACAAAAGGCTCCAGAAAGCGCCGCTGCAGCCCGTCGCCCAGTGCCGGCCGGCCCAGGGACAGGGCGGTGTAGATGGTCAGCCGCCGTTCGGGCAGTTCGCGCACGCGGGCGTAGAGGGCGTTGACGAAGGCGTTGGGCTTGCCCAGGCCCAGCGGCAGGCCCATGTGGATATGAGCTGGCAGGCGTGCCAGGACCTGCTCGACAGCCTGGTCGATGGAGCAGAGGTGCATGGGGCCTCCTGAGACATCCGTGGGTTCAGGGGTTGGACATGAACTCAAGCGAGTTGGTTGCCGGTGCGGGCCCTTTCGCGGCCAAAGCCGCAAAGAGGCCGGCACAGCCGCCACAAAAACAAAGCCCGCCATCAATGGCGGGCCTGGTGAAATTCAGCTGCAGCTCACAGCCCGGACATCTTCTTGATCGCCCCTTTCAGGTCGTCGTCCGAGCAGTCCGCGCAGGTACCTTTCGGTGGCATGGCGTTGATGCCGGTAATGGCCTTGGCCAGGATGCCATCCAGGCCGCCCTGGTGGTCGGCTCGCTCCTTCCAGGCCGCGGTATCACCCACCTTGGGCGCGCCGAGCAGGCCGCTGCCATGGCAGGCATTGCAGTGCTTGGCAATGATCTCGTCCGGGGTCTTGGCACCACCGCCACCCGCGGTCGCCGCCACTTCCATGCCTTTGCACTCCTGGCCCTGCACACAGACCTGGCCAACGGGCTCCAGGCGCTTGGCAATGTCGTCATTGGTCGCAGCGGTTGCGCTCATTGCCCAGAGGGCGAATACGGCTGCTGGTACGGCCAGCATCTTCTTGATTTGGTTCACGCGAACACCCTCATGGTGGCTAATCACGCCCGCGGCCACGAAACAGCGAGCGCTGGAAAGTATAGCGGCAACCTGAAGGCGGTGAAACGACCCTACACGGGAAAGGGGTATTGCCGAATCAATGCACTGCGCTGGATCAAAAGTTTGAGGGCGTAGCGGCACTGATCAGCCGTGCAGGCTGGTCGAACGGGTTGCGAAAGCGGTGCGGGCGGGTGCTTTCGAAGTAGTAGCTGTCGCCTTCCTCGAGGATGAAGATCTCGTTGCCGACCACCAGCTCAAGGCGGCCTTCGAGCAGGATGCCGGTTTCCTCCCCGTCATGGGTCAGCATTTCGGCACCGGTGTCGGCGCCCGGCGGATAGACCTCGGTCAGGAAGGCAATGGCGCGGTTGGGGTGCGACTTGCCGACCAGTTTCATGGTTACCGCGCCGTCCGAGATATCGATCAGCTCGTGGGCTTTGTAGACAATTTGCGCAGGGCTCTGCGCCTCCAGTTCGACCGAAAAGAATTCGACCATGGACATGGGAATGCCACTGAGCACCTTGCGCAACGAGCTGATGGAGGGGCTTACGCTGTTCTTCTCGATCATCGAGATGGTGCTGTTGGTCACCCCGGCGCGCTTGGCGAGTTCGCGCTGGGACAGGCCCTTGAGCTTGCGGATGGCTTGCAGTCGTTCGCCGACGTCCAAAGCTGGAGCCTCCTGAAACGGTAGAAAGGGGGGTGGATGTGAACGATATCATGGCAATGCCGTTCAGTATTTACAACACACCGCCCTCAACCTGTCCGCATCAGCGTGTCATTCGCCGACGTAGTCCAGGGGGACCCGTTTCAGGTTGCAGAAGATCTGGTAAGGAATAGTGCCAGCCTGTGCCGCCACTTCGCTGGCCAGTACCTGCTTGCCCCACAGTTCGACCGGGCTACCCACCGTGGCGTCGGGCACATCGGTGAGGTCGATGCTGAGCATGTCCATCGACACCCGGCCGATCAACGGGGCGCGCTTGCCCGCAACCAGCACCGGCGTGCCATTGGGCGCCTGGCGCGGGTAGCCATCGGCGTACCCCATGGCCACCACGCCAACACGGGTCGGCCGCGGGCTGACGAACTTGGCACCGTAGCCCACCGGTTGGCCGGCGGGCAGCTCACGCACGCTGATCACCCGCGATTGCAGGGTCATCACCGGCTGCAGGCGCGCAGCTTCGGCCTGGGCCACCTCGAAGGGCGTGGCGCCATACAGCATGAGGCCTGGGCGCACCCAGTCGCTGGGCGCTTGCGGCCAGCCCAGCACGCCGGGGGAGTTGCGCAGGCTGCACTCGGCGGCAAGGCCCTGGCGTGCGGCTTCGAACACGGCGATCTGCTGCGCGGTGGCGTCAGCATCCAGTTCGTCGGCACGGGCGAAGTGGCTCATCAGTACAATCCGCGCGACCTTGCCGCTGGCCAGCAGGCGCTGGTAGGCCTCGTGGTAATCCTTGGGGTGCAAGCCCACCCGGTGCATGCCGCTGTCCAGCTTCAGCCAGACACTTAGCGGCTTGCGCAGTTGCGCTTTCTCGATAGCCTCCAGCTGCCACAGCGAGTGCACCACACACCACAGATCGTGCTCGGCGATCAGTGCCAGCTCGCTGGCTTCGAAAAAGCCTTCCAGCAGCAGCACCGGGGCCTTGATACCGGCACCGCGCAGTTCCAGCGCCTCTTCGATACAGGCCACGGCAAAGCCATCGGCTTCGGCCTCCAGGGCCAGGGCACAGCGCACGGCACCATGGCCGTAGGCATCGGCCTTGATCACGGCCAGGGCTTTGGCACCGGTCAGTTCACGGGCCAGACGGTAGTTGTGGCGCAGGGCCTGGAGGTCGATCAGGGCGCGGGCGGGACGCATGGCGGCTGCCTTATGGTGGTTCAATTAGAAATCGGTGTTGGATTCATCGCCGGCAAGCCAGCTCCCACAGGACTCACAGGGCCTGAGAACTGCGGAGATCCTGTGGGAGCTGGCTTGCCGGCGATGAGGCCGGTACAGGCGACCTTACTGCTGGTGAGCCGGCGCAGCATGCCCGTGCTTGGCCGCTTCCCGGCTGTTGCCATACCGGGAAATGTCCAGGCCCTCGGCGCTGATCTGCGGCTTCTTGCGCGCGATCAGGTCTGCCAGCAGGCGCCCGGAGCCGCACGCCATGGTCCAGCCCAGGGTGCCGTGACCGGTATTGAGGAACAGGTTGCGGAACGCCGTGGCACCGACAATCGGTGTACCGTCCGGGGTGGCCGGACGCAGACCGGTCCAGAAACTGGCCTGGCTCAGATCACCGCCGCGAGGATAAAGGTCGTTGACGATCATCTCCAGTGTTTCACGCCGACGCGGGTTGAGCGACAGGTCAAAACCGGCGATCTCAGCCATGCCGCCAACGCGGATACGGTTGTCGAAACGGGTGATCGCAACCTTGTAGGTCTCGTCAAGAATGGTCGAGGTCGGCGCCATGTCGCCATTGGTGATCGGCACTGTCAGCGAGTAACCCTTCAGCGGATAGACCGGGGCTTTGATGCCCAGCGGCTTGAGCATGTGTGGCGAATAGCTGCCCAGCGCCAGCACATAGCGGTCGGCGGTTTCCAGCTTGCCGTCGATCCACACGCCATTGATGCGGTCGCCGGCGAAGTCCAGGCGCTGGATGTCCTGGCCGAAGCGGAACTCCACGCCCAGCTTCAGCGCCATGTCGGCCAGCTTGGTGGTGAACAGCTGGCAGTCGCCGGTCTGGTCGTTGGGCAGGCGCAGGGCGCCAGCGAGAATATCCTTCACCCCGGCCAGGGCCGGCTCGACGCGGGCAATGCCATCGCGGTCCAGCAATTCGTACGGTACGCCAGACTGCTCGAGCACGGCGATATCCTTGGCCGCAGCATCGACTTGGGCCTGGGTACGGAACAGCTGCGTGGTGCCCAGGCTGCGGTTTTCGTAATTGATGCCGGTTTCGGCGCGCAGCTCGTCGAGGCAGTCACGGCTGTACTCGGACAGGCGCACCATGCGTTCCTTGTTCACCGCATAACGGCTGGCGGTGCAGTTGCGCAGCATCTGGGCCATCCACAGGTACTGGTCAACGTCACCGGTGAGCTTGATTGCCAAGGGTGCATGGCGCTCCATAAGCCATTTGATGGCCTTCAGCGGCACACCCGGGGCGGCCCAGGGCGAGGCATAGCCGGGCGAGATCTGGCCGGCGTTGGCGAAGCTGGTTTCCATGGCCACCGCCGGCTGGCGGTCGACCACCGTCACTTCGAAACCTTGCCGGGCCAGGTAGTAGGCACTGGCGGTTCCAATCACACCGCTACCAAGTACCAGAACTCGCATCGTTGTATCCCTCACACGCGGCACGCCGCAGACTTTTATGGAAATGGCATTGATGGGCGCAGTATAGAAATTCGAGGGCAGTGCAATTCACTATATAAAAGCCTATTATTGGCGAGAATTCTCGGCATAATCGCCTTTTACGGAGGGGCATCCCCTATGAGAACCCAGCACCAGAGCAAGCGTGAACTGGACAAGATCGACCGCAACATTCTGCGTATTCTGCAGAATGACGGGCGTATTTCCTTCACCGAACTGGGCGAGAAAGTCGGGCTGTCCACCACCCCATGCACCGAGCGGGTTCGCCGCCTTGAGCGCGAGGGCATCATCATGGGCTACAACGCCCGCCTGAACCCGCAGCACCTCAAGGGTAGCCTGCTGGTGTTCGTGGAAATCAGCCTGGACTACAAGTCGGGTGACACCTTCGAAGAGTTCCGCCGCGCGGTGCTGAAGCTGCCGCACGTGCTGGAATGCCACCTGGTTTCCGGTGACTTCGACTACCTGGTGAAAGCGCGCATTTCCGAAATGGCCTCGTACCGCAAGCTGCTCGGCGACATCCTGCTGAAGCTGCCGCACGTGCGCGAGTCGAAGAGCTACATCGTGATGGAAGAGGTGAAGGAGAGCCTCTGCCTGCCGATTCCGGACTGACGCTAGACCAACACCTGGCGGGTGCTGGCGATGAACTGGTGAACGAGCTGCTCCGCGGCAGGGTCGATCATCGGCTCAGGGCCCCGACCACGGGGGCAGGCCATGCGCGGGGTGGTGCCGAACAAGCGGCAGATCATCGGCCGTTCTTCATACACCGTGCAGCCGTTGGGGCCCAGGTGCACACAGTCCAGGCGCGCCAGGGCGGCATCCTGCTCGGCCTGGGACTTGCGCGGCAGGCGGGCCATTTCTTCGGCCGAAGTGGTGACCGGGCCGCAGCAGTCGTGGCAGCCGGGTTCGCACTCGAAGGCAGGGATGAGTTCGCGCAGGAAGTGGATCTTGTGGCGGTTGCAGGACATGGCTAAGTACAAAATTGAAAAACAGGGGTTGGATTATAGGGCCAATCGCCGGCAAGCCAGCTTCCACAGGCACACCACTGGTCTCAGCCCTTGCGCAGACCCTGTGGGCGCTGGCTTGCCGGCGGTGGGGCCGGTTGCCCACCCCAGAGCCCCGGCTTATCCTCCCCCCTCGCCCACCAGCCCCAGGACCGACGCCATGATCCACAGCGCGCAGCACGCCGCCTCCTACTACGCCGCCAGCAGCGCGCCACACCCTGACCACGCTTTCCTGCAGGGCGAGCACAGTGCCGACGTGTGCATCGTCGGGGGTGGCTATTCAGGCCTGAACACGGCCATCGAGTTGGCCGAGCGCGGCTTCTCGGTCATCCTGCTGGAAGCGCGCAAACTCGGCTGGGGCGCCAGTGGGCGCAACGGCGGCCAGCTGATTCGCGGGGTCGGCCATGGTCTGGAGCAGTTTCTGCCGGTGATTGGCGAGGACGGCGTGCGCAGCATGAAACTGATGGGCCTGGAGGCCGTGCAGATCGTGCGCGAGCGGGTCGAGCGGCATGCCATTGCCTGCGACCTGACCTGGGGCTACTGCGACCTGGCCAACAAACCCGCCGAGCTGCTGGGCTTTGCCGAAGACGCCGAAGAGCTGCGTAGCCTCGGCTACCCACACGAGCTGCGCCTGGTCGGCAAGGACGATATCCACAGCGTGGTCGGCGCCGACTGCTATGTGGGTGGGCTGATCGACATGGGCTCCGGGCACCTGCACCCGCTCAACCTGGCCCTGGGCGAAGCGGCCGTGGCCGCGCGCCTGGGGGTGAAGCTGTTCGAGCAGTCCGAAGTTACCCGCATCGACTACGGCACATCAGTGCAAGTGCATACCGCCCAAGGCCGGGTGCGCGCCAAGACCCTGGTGCTGTGCTGCAACGCCTACCACAACAACCTCAACCGCGAACTGGGCGGCAAGGTGCTGCCAGCGGGCAGCTACATCATCGCCACCGAGCCGCTGGGCGAGGAACGCGCCCGCAGGCTGCTGCCGCAGAACATGGCAGTGTGCGACCAACGGGTAGCCCTGGATTACTATCGCCTCTCAGCCGACAACCGGCTGCTGTTCGGCGGTGCCTGCCACTACTCGGGCCGAGACCCGAAGGACATCGCCGCCTACATGCGGCCGAAGATGCTCAAGGTGTTCCCCGAATTGGCCAACGTACGCATCGATTACCAGTGGGGCGGCATGATCGGCATCGGCGCCAACCGCCTGCCGCAGGTCGGCCGGCTGGGCAGCCAGCCGAACGTGTATTACGCCCAGGCCTACTCGGGCCATGGGCTCAACGCCACCCACCTGGCCGCGCGCCTGCTGGGCGAAGCCATCAGCGGCCAGGAAAGCGGGCGCTTCGACCTTTTCAACAAGGTGCCGCACATCACCTTCCCTGGCGGCAAGCACCTGCGCTCGCCACTGCTGGCGCTGGGGATGCTGTGGCATCGCCTCAAAGAGCTGGCCTGAAAGGCCCCATCCTGGTGGCAGCAACTGTCTTGCTTAAAATCTAAAGCTGACTAGCCCCCCTGTGGGAGCGGGCGTGCCCGCGAAGCCAACCCCGTGGTGGATGGCACGGGCTTCGCCCGTGTTCGCGGGCAAGCCCGCTCCCACAGGGATCGCGCCAGCTTTTTGAAATTGAGCAGGACAGTTGCTCCCACAGGTTCGGTGCAAGTTTCAAGTCTGGGGCACAACAGGCCCTCCAGCGACCATCCTGTCAGTCCTTCCAGAAGGGCTTCCGCCCTTCGAGCCGCGCCTGCTCCCAGCTCAGCCCAACATCGCGCAGCTCGGCATCGGTCAACTGCAACAGCGCCCTGCGGGTACGCCAGCGGTGCAGCATCAGGCCCCAGCGCCCCAACCCCTGCGGCGCGTTGAACACCTTGGCCTGCTGCTCAGTTTCCAGTTCCTTGGCCAACAGCTGCAAGCGCACATCGCTCATGCCCCCCATCACCGCACCCTCCCCGTTCAGTCGATACCGTAGGCAAAGCATGCGCGAGGGCGATACCGGCAATACAGATCCAAAACAGCCTTATTATTCCCATACAGCATTGGCCGGCGGCCGACTGAATGCTGTATTTTCCAGGCAACTGTACCGGTCGCTGCCTGCAGGTAGCCCAGGAGTATGCCTTGACCCTTTACCTCAACCTCGCCGAACTGCTCGGTGCCCGCATCGAGCAGGGCCTGTATCGCCCAGGCCAGCGCCTGCCGTCGGTACGCGCCCTGAGCGTGGAGCACGGGGTCAGCCTGAGCACCGTGCAGCAGGCCTACCGCATGCTCGAAGACAGCGGCATGGTCTCGCCCAGGCCCAAGTCCGGCTATTTCGTCAGCGACCACCGCCAGCTGCCAGCGCTGCCTGCAGTCAGCCGCCCGGCCCAGCGCCCTGTGGACATCTCGCAATGGGAACAGGTACTCGAGCTGGTGCGCAGCACCCCGCACAAAGACGTGGTGCAACTCGGCCGCGGCATGCCCGATATCGACAGCCCCACCCTCAAGCCTTTGCTGCGCAGCCTCGCCCAGTTGAGCCGGCGCCAGGACATGCCGGGGCTGTATTACGACAATATCCATGGCAACCTGGCGCTGCGCGAGCAGGTAGCGCGGCTGATGCTCGATTCCGGCTGCCGCCTCGGCCCGGCCGACCTGGTGATCACCACCGGCTGCCATGAAGCGCTGTCATGCAGCATTCGCGCGGTTTGCGAGCCAGGCGACATCGTTGCGGTCGACTCGCCCAGCTTCCACGGCGCCATGCAAACCCTCAAGGGCCTGGGCATGAAAGCGCTGGAGATCCCCACCGACCCGGTCACCGGCATCAGCCTGGAAGCGCTGGAGCTGGCCCTGGAGCAGTGGCCGATCAAGCTCATTCAGATCACCCCCAGCTGTAACAACCCACTCGGCTACATCATGCCCGAGGCGCGCAAGAAGGCTTTGCTCAGCCTGGCCCAGCGCTACGATGTGGCGATCCTGGAAGACGATGTGTACGGCGACCTGGCCTACACCTACCCGCGCCCGCGCACCCTCAAGTCATTCGACGACGATGGCCGCGTGTTGCTCTGCAGTTCGTTCTCCAAAACCCTGGCCCCCGGCCTGCGGGTGGGCTGGGTGGCACCTGGGCGCTATCTGGAACGGGTGCTGCACATGAAATACATCAGTACCGGCAGCAGCGCCAGCCAGCCGCAACTGGCAATTGCCGATTTCATCGCCGGCGGGCACTACCAGCCCCACATGCGGCGCATGCGCAGCCAGTACCAGCGTGGCCGTGACCTGATGAGCGATTGGGTAACGCGCTACTTCCCGGCGGGTACCCGGGTCAGCCGGCCGCAGGGCGGCTTCATGCTGTGGGTGGAATTCCCCGAACATTTCGACACGCTGCGGCTGAACCGCGCTTTACTGGAGCAAGGTGTTCAGGTGGCGGTGGGCAGTATCTTCTCGGCCTCGGGCAAGTTCCGCCACTGCCTGCGCATGAACTTCGCCGCGCGGCCGACGCCACAGATCGAGGCTGCCGTACGCAAGGTAGGTGAAACCGCCCTTCGTCTACTGGATGAAGAAAGCGCCGACGCGTAACTTTGCGCCGCCCGCCACTGTCCAACCTCCACAGCCCTTGCCGCACAGGACGATCCACCCTTGAGACCTCAGCGCGCCTTGTCTTTGTTGCTGATGCTGTTGCTCGGCCTTGCCGGCTGTGCCAGCGTCAGTACCCCACGCGAAACCAGCCAGGCCCTGCCCGCCAACGACTCCGCGTTCGGCCGCTCGGTGCTGCGCCAGGCGGCACCGTATGGCGGGCAGTCCGGCTTTCGCCTGCTGCCCAACAGCAACGAAGCATTTCGCGCCCGCGCCGAATTGATCCGCAACGCCCAGGCCAGCATCGACCTGCAGTACTACATCGTGCACGACGGCCTCAGCACCCGCGCCCTGGTGCACGAACTGCTGCGTGCCGCCGACCGCGGCGTGCGCGTACGCATTCTGCTCGACGACACCACCAGCGACGGCCTGGACACCATCATGGGCACCCTCGCTGCTCACCCGAATATTCAGATCCGCGTGTTCAACCCACTGCACCTGGGCCGCAGCACCGGGGTGACGCGCGCCTTCGGCCGGCTGTTCAACCTGTCGCGCCAGCACCGCCGCATGCACAACAAGCTGTTCCTGGTGGACAACAGCATGGCTATCGTCGGCGGCCGCAACCTCGGCGACGAGTATTTCGATGCCGAGCCCAACCTCAACTTCACCGACATCGACCTGCTGAGCGTCGGCCCTATCGCCGAGCAACTGGGGCACAGTTTCGACCAGTACTGGAACAGCGCGCTCAGCCGACCTATCAGCGATTTTCTGTGGCATGCGCCGGATGCCGACGACCTGCGTGCCAGTCGTCATCGCCTGGAAGTCTCGCTGGCTGAAGCCAGGACCCAGCGCAAGGCCTTGTACGATCGGTTGATGGCCTACCAGTCGCAGCCGCGCCTGGATGTGTGGCGCAACGAGCTGATCTGGGCCCATGCCCAGGCGCTGTGGGATGCCCCAAGCAAGGTACTGGCCGATGACGAGCCGGACCCGCAGTTGCTGCTGAGCCACCAGTTGGCGCCTGACCTGGCCAACGTGCACAGCGAACTGATGCTGACATCGGCTTATTTCGTGCCGGGCGAGCCAGGGCTGCTGTACTTGACCGGCCGCGCCGACGCAGGTGTCTCGGTAAAGCTGCTGACCAACTCATTGGAAGCCACCGATGTGCCGGCCGTGCACGGTGGCTACGCCCCCTATCGCCGGGCCTTGCTCGAACATGGGGTACAGCTTTATGAGCTGCGCCGCCAGCCGGGCGACCCCAGCGCGGGGCGCTTGAGTTTCCGCGGTAGCTCGGACTCCAGCCTGCACACCAAGGCGATCGTGTTCGACCGGCGCAAGACTTTCATCGGTTCATTCAACTTCGACCCGCGTTCGGTCCTGTGGAATACCGAAGTGGGGGTGCTGGTGGACAGCCCGGAACTGGCCGAATACACCCGCGAGCTGAGCCAGCAGGGTATGGCGCCGGCGCTGAGCTATCAGGTGAAACTGCAGGGGGGCAAACTGGTGTGGGCGACTGAGGACAATGGACAGCAGCATGTGCTGACCTCCGAGCCGGGCGGGATGTGGCGCAGGTTCAATGCCTGGGTCAGCAAGGCGGTTGGCCTGGAGAAAATGTTGTAGCGACGATTTTGGGGCTGCTTTGCAGCCCCAAAAACGCTCAGGCAGACACAGCCTCAAACGCCCCGCGCCTCTGGGTCAACACCACCAGCCCCGCAGCCCCTGCAGCCATCAGCAACAGCAACGCATGCCCGCTGACCCACTGGCTGCCTGCCCCGGCCAACAATGGCCCCAGCAGGCAGCCAATGCCCCACAACTGCGCCACGTGAGCATTGGCCCGCACCAGTTCATCGTCGCGGTAGCGCTCACCGATCAGCACCAGCGACAAGGTGAAAAGGCCGCCGGCACTGGCCCCGAACAGTACCCACAGCGGCCATATCACCGGCGTGTGCAGCAACAGCGGGATAGCCAGGCTGGAGACCAGTAGCGTTACCGCACAGCCGGTGAACAACGCACGGCGCGACATATGATCGGCCAGCGCGCCGATGGGCAACTGCAGCACAGCATCGCCGACCACCACGGTACTGACCATGAACAAGGCGATTTCAGTGGTGAAACCTTGCTGCAGGCAGTACACCGGCAGCAACGTCAGGATCATTGCCTCGAACGAGGCAAACAGGGCGATGGCCCAGGCAATCACGGGCAAGCGACGGCAGAACCTGAACAGGTCGCCGAAGCCGACACTGCAGGCTTCGGTGGTCGGTGCACCGCCGCGCCCCAACAGCACCAGCGGCGCGAGCAGCAGCAGGCCGGTGGCGGCCCAGAAACCAAAATCGTCAGCCGAACCGAGTACGCCCAGCACCAGCGGCCCGGCCAGCTGGCTCAAGGCGTAGCTGCTACCGTACAGCGCCACCAGGCGGCCGCGCCATTGCTCGACCACCAGCTGGTTGATCCAGCTCTCACCCAGGATAAACACCACGGTCAGGGACATGCCGATCATCAGCCGCAACAGCAACCACAGCGGGTAGCTGGGCAATAGCGCGACCAGGCCGATGGACAACGCACCACCCCACAGGCAGATGCGCATGGCCGCAGGTAAGCCGACCCAGCCGGCCAGGCGGCTGGCCAGGCTGGCACCCGCCAGTACCCCCAGCGCAGGCATCGCGGCCATCACGCCGATGGCGAAACTGCCATAGCCCCAGGCTTCCAGACGCAGAGATACCAGGGGCATGCTCACGCCCAGCGCCAGGCCGACACTGAGCACTGATGCCAGTACGGCGAAGTAGGTCCCCCAACGCATTGCTGCCTCCCAGGCCAAGAATTTTCCATGGCCCATTCGCGGGTAAACCCGCTCCCACAGGTACACCACCACCCTTGAAAGCGGTGCAGTACCTGTAGGAGCGGGTTTACCCGCGAATGGGCCGCAAAGCGGCCCCTCCTGGAATTACAGCTTGATCCAGGTCGCCTTCAGCTCGGTGTATTTCTCCAGCGCATGCAGCGACTTGTCACGGCCGTTGCCCGATTGCTTGAAGCCACCGAACGGTGCGGTCATGTCGCCGCCGTCGTACTGGTTGACCCACACGCTGCCGGCGCGCACGGCCCGCGCAGTCTTGTGCGCCTTGGAAATGTCCGCCGTCCAGATACCGGCCGCCAGGCCATACGGGGTGTCGTTGGCGATAGCGATGGCTTCTTCGGCGGTGTCGAAGGCAATCACCGACAGCACCGGCCCGAAGATTTCTTCCTGGGCGATGCGCATGGCATTGGTCACGCCATCGAAGATGGTCGGCTCCACATAGGTGCCACCGGTTTCCTCCAGGGTGCGCTTGCCGCCGGTCAGCAGCTTGGCGCCATCCTTGTGGCCGGCCTCGATGTACGACAGCACGGTATTCATTTGCTGGGTATCGACCAACGCACCCACGGTGGTCTCTGGATCCAGCGGGTTACCGGGCTTCCAGCCTTTCAGGGCCTCGACCACCATGGGCAGGAACTTGTCCTTGATCGAGCGCTCGACCAGCAGGCGCGAACCGGCAGTGCACACTTCGCCCTGGTTGAAGGCGATGGCACTGGCGGCAGCCGCAGCGGCCGCTTGCAGGTCCGGTGCATCGGCGAAGACGATGTTCGGGCTTTTGCCGCCAGCCTCCAGCCAGATTCGTTTCATGTTCGATTCGCCCGCATAGACCATCAGTTGCTTGGCGATCTTGGTCGAGCCGGTGAACACCAGCGTGTCGACATCCATGTGCAGGGCCAACGCCTTGCCCACGGTGTGGCCGTAGCCTGGCAGCACGTTCAGTACACCCGCCGGGATGCCGGCCTCGATCGCCAGTTGCGCGATGCGAATGGCGGTCAGCGGCGATTTTTCCGAAGGCTTGAGCACTACCGAGTTACCGGTGGCCAGTGCCGGGCCGAGTTTCCAGCAGGCCATCAGCAGCGGGAAGTTCCACGGTACGATGGCACCGACCACGCCGACTGGCTCACGGGTAACCAGGCCAAGCTGGTCGTGTGGGGTGGGCGCGACCTCGTCGTAAACCTTGTCGATGGCTTCGGCGGTCCAGTGAATGGCCTGGGCTGCACCGGGGATGTCGATGCTGGAGGAGTCACCAATCGGCTTGCCCATGTCCAGGGTTTCCAGCAGCGCCAGCTCTTCGACGTTCTGGCGCAGCAGGTCAGCGAAACGGATCAGCGTGGCTTTGCGCTTGGCCGGGGCCAACTGCGACCAGACGCCAGCGTTGAAGGTGGCACGCGCGTTTTCCACGGCACGGTTGGCATCGGCCAGGTCGCAGCTGGCAACCTTGGCCAGGAAGCGTCCGTCGACCGGGCTCAGGCACTCGAAGGTTTCACCGGATACGGCATCGGTGTATTCGCCGTTGATGAAGGCACGGCCTTCGATCTTCAGTTGCTGGGCGCGTTGTTCCCAATCCGCACGGGTCAGGGTGGTCATACGAAACTCCTCCTCTTGTTTAGGTGCAACGCCGCACTGAGGACTCACAGGCGTTGTCAGAATTCTGGCCGGGCGACGAGCGCACACTGGCAAGCGATACCCTAAACCAGCCACTGTAAACTATCAATATATTTGACACGGGAGGCCCAAAAGCCTACTGATGTTAATTTTATTTAACAAGAACAGGAGCCGCACCATGAACATCGCCAGCATCATCGACTTCGCCCAAGTGCTCACTGAAGCCGAACGGTACCGCCCTGCGGCTGAAAAAATCCTAAAGGGTGAGCCAGACCAAGCGGTCTACAACCATTACTCCAGCCCATGCGGGCAGTTTGCCGCAGGCGTTTGGGAGGGTGAGGTCGGCCAGTGGAAAGTGAACTACACCGAGCATGAATACTGCGAGATCGTTCAGGGCGTTTCGGTACTGCGCGACGACAACGGCGGTGCCAAGACCCTGCGCGCCGGCGACCGGTTCGTAATCCCGGCCGGGTTCACAGGCACCTGGGAAGTGCTTGAGCCGTGCCGCAAGATCTACGTCATGTTCGAGCAGAAGTAATTATGTAGCGCAGCTGGCCAGGCGGCATGCGTGAGGATGGCCCTGCCCACAACGGGCCATTCACCTCAACAGGAAGATCACCATGACCAACGATGACGTCAAACAAGCCCTCGCCCACCTGGTCGGCGCCCCTTACGTGCCAGAGCTCAAAGACACCATCTGCGCCATTACCGGTCGCTCCCGCGTGGTCGGCCCCACCGACATGTGCACCCGCGAGTTCGACCCTACCCGCATCCAGATCAGGACCGACGCCAACCAGGTGATTCAGGGCTTCGAATTCAGCAGGCATAAAAAAACCCGCGTCCTTACGGATGCGGGTTTTTTTTCAGGTCGCCGATCAATTACTTGATCTTGGCTTCCTTGTACACCACGTGCTTGCGAACAACCGGATCATATTTCTTGATCTCGATTTTGTCCGGGGTGGTGCGCTTGTTCTTGTCGGTGGTGTAGAAGTGGCCGGTACCGGCACTCGAAACCAGACGGATCAATTCACGCATGATGCTCTCCCTTAAACCTTGGCGCCAGCTTTACGGATGTCAACCAGAACGGCGTCGATGCCGCGCTTGTCGATGATACGCATGCCTTTGGCGGAAACGCGCAGACGCACGAAGCGCTTCTCGGATTCAACCCAGAAACGGTGGTGCTGCAGGTTCGGCAGGAAACGACGACGGGTTTTGTTGTTTGCGTGGGAAATGTTGTTCCCGGTTACTGGACCCTTACCAGTAACTTGACAGACTCTCGACATGACTCAGCCCTCTAAAACCACATGCCCAACCCGGCATGGGTTGGCCGCTTAATCTCTCAGTCTTTGGCGCCTGGGCGCCGTGATTCTGGAGGCCTTATCGACCGGATCCGCTTATGCGACAGGCCGAGCCCCTAGAAAAGAGCGCTGCTTTATACCAGAAAGACCTGGCTGCAACAATAGTTGATGCACATTGGCGCAAGCCCGATTCAGCCGGGGCAGCATACCTTCAGGCCCCGCCAGCCGTCGACCGCTCGTCGCCACATTTGTAAAAAAGGATGTGGTCATTTCCCGACAGGCACACTAGGGTAGGCTTTTTCCAGACTGCACTGGCAGATGGGCCACTGACAGCCAAGGAGCCACCATGCGTGCCGCCGCCCTTTCCTTATTGTTCAACTCCCTGTTCACCGCCACCCTGTTCGCGGGTGGCATCGCCCAGGCCGCGCCCCTGAGCGTTTGCAGCGAGGCCAGCCCCGAAGGCTTCGACGTGGTGCAGTACAACTCGCTGACCACCACCAATGCCACCGCCGACGTGCTGATGAACCGCCTGGTGGAGTTCGATGCAGCACAGGGCAAAGTGGTGCCGAGCCTGGCGGCCAGCTGGACGGTTTCGGCCGACGGGCTGGTGTACGACTTCACCCTGCGCGACGGTGTGAAGTTCCATACCACCCCGTACTTCAAGCCCACCCGCGAATTGAATGCCGATGACGTGCTGTTCAGCTTCCAGCGCATGCTCTACCCGGCCCATGCCTGGCACAAGACTGCACCCGGCGGCTACCCGCACGCCCAGTCGCTGCAACTGGGTAGCCTGATCAAGGCGATCGACGCCCCGGCCCCGAACACCGTGCGCTTCACCCTCAGCCACCCAGACGCCACGTTCCTGGCCACCCTGAGCATGGGCTTCGCGTCCATCTACTCTGCCGAATATGCCGACAAGCTGCTCAAGGCCGGCACGCCAGAGAAGCTCAACAGCCAGCCGATCGGCACCGGGCCGTTCACTTTCCAGCGCTTCCAGAAGGACGCAGTGGTGCGCTACCGCGCCAACCCGGACTACTTCGGCGGCAAGCCGGCAGTCGACCCGTTGATCTTCGCCATCACCACCGATGCCAACGTGCGCCTGCAGAAGCTCAAGCGCGGCGAATGCCAGGTCGCCTTGTCGCCCAAACCGCTGGATATTGCCGAAGCGGCCAAGGACGACAAGCTCAAGGTGGCCAGTACGCCCGCGTTCATGACCGCCTTTGTCGCCATCAACAGCCAGCACCCGCCACTGGACAAGCCGGAAGTCCGCCAGGCGATCAACCTGGCCTTCGACAAGCAGGCTTACCTCAAGGCCGTGTTTGAAGACTCTGCGGTGGCGGCCAACGGCCCCTACCCGCCCAATACCTGGAGCTACGCCAAGGACTTGCCCGGCTACCCTCTGGACGTGAAAAAGGCCAAGGCCCTGCTGGCCAAGGCCGGCCTGGCGGAGGGCTTCAGCACCACTATCTGGACGCGGCCATCGGGCAGCCTGCTCAACCCCAACCCAAGCCTTGGCGCGCAAATGCTGCAGGCCGACCTGGCCAAGGTCGGCATCAAGGCCGAGATCCGCGTGATCGAATGGGGTGAGCTGATCCGCCGCGCCAAGGCCGGCGAGCATGACCTGCTGTTCATGGGCTGGGCCGGTGACAACGGCGACCCGGATAACTTCCTCAGCCCGCAGTTCTCCTGTGCGGCAGTGGAGTCGGGCACCAACTTCGCGCGGTTCTGCGACAGCCGCCTGGACCAGCTGATCAGTGCCGGGCGCACCACCAACGACCAGAGCGTGCGTAGCCGGCTTTACCAGCAGGCGCAAACCCTGATTCAGCAGCAGGCACTGTGGGTGCCGTTGGCGCACCCGACGGCGGCAACCTTGCTGCGCCAGGAAGTCGAGGGGTACCAGGTCAGCCCGTTCGGGCGGCTGGATTTCAGCAAGGTGTCGGTGGCCAGGTAGATCTGCACCGGGCTCTTCGCGGGCACGCCCGCTCCCACAGGGACATCACCGCCTTCAAGGCCGGCGAATATCCTGTGGGAGCGGGCTTGCCCGCGAAGAGGCCAGCACACAACTAAACGGCCTAAGCCACGATCCACCCCTGCTCAACCATCGACAACGGCTCCCCGTCGCCAATGATGATGTGATCCAGCACCCGCACGTCGATCAATGCCAGCCCGCGTTTGAGCGACAAGGTCAGGTGCACATCGTCCTGGCTAGGCTCACTGTTGCCTGAAGGGTGGTTATGGCACAGGATCAACGCGGCCGCGTTGTGCAGCAGTGCCCGCCGCACCACCTCCCGCGGGTAGACGCTGGCCCGGTCGATGGTGCCCCTGAACAGAATCTCGAACGCCAGCGGCCTGTGCTTGGTGTCCAGAAAGAGGCAACCGAACACCTCGCTGGGCTCATGGCGCAGCATGGCCTTCAGGTAACGCCGCACCGCCTCGGGCCCTTCCAGCACCGCTGCGCGCGCGATGTGCTCATCCAGGTAACGCCGGCCGATTTCCAGCAGCGCTTGCAACTGTGCGTATTTCACAGCGCCTATGCCCGGCTCGCGCAGCACCGCCGCGCGCTCGGCCTCAAGAAACTGCCGCAGCCCTCCAAAACGCACCAGCAGCCCGCGTGCAAGGTCCAGCACATTGCGCCCGGCCACGCCCGAACCGAGCAACACGGCCAGCAACTCGGCGTCCGACAGCACCGCCGCCCCCCGTTGCAACAGCTTCTCCCTTGGCCGATCTTCAGCCGGCCACTCTCTGATATTCATCCCTGCCCCTCTGCCCTTGCTGCGGCCCATTTCGGCCCTGTGTTAATCTATTTCGCCTCGTACATGCGACGTTCTGCCGCAGGCATTTGCAAACGTCGCCGCCCGCTCTCACTGGAAAAAGGCAAGCCTATGCAGCGGCTGTATCGCAAGCGCATCGTTCTCGGCGTGGGGGGCGGCATTGCCGCCTACAAAAGCGCCGAGCTGATTCGCCGTCTCCTGGAGCACGGCGCGCAGGTGCGCGTCGTCATGACCCGTGGGGGTGCCGAATTCATCACCCCGCTGACCCTGCAGGCGCTGTCGGGCCACCCGGTGCACATGGACCTGCTGGACCCGGCTGCCGAAGCGGCCATGGGCCACATCGAACTGGCCAAGTGGGCCGACCTGGTCTTGATCGCCCCGGCCACCGCCGACCTGATGGCGCGCATGGCCCAGGGCATGGCCGATGACCTGCTGACCACCCTGGTACTGGCCACCGACGCCACCGTGGCGGTGGCCCCGGCGATGAACCAGGCCATGTGGCGCGACCCGGCGACCCAGGCCAACCTCGACCTGCTCAAAAGCCGTGGCATCCAGGTATTCGGCCCGGCCTCCGGCAGCCAGGCCTGTGGTGACGTGGGCCTGGGGCGCATGCTCGAGGCCACCGAGCTGGCCTGGTGCGCGGCAGAAAGCTTCAAGCGCCAGGCCCTGACCGGCAAGCATGTGCTGATCACCGCCGGGCCGACCCAGGAAAACATCGACCCGGTGCGCTACATCACCAATCATAGCTCCGGCAAGATGGGTTTCGCCCTCGCCGAGGCGGCAGCTGAAGCAGGGGCTCGGGTGACCCTCGTGACCGGCCCGGTGCACCTGCCAACCCCGGACCGGGTAAGCCGTATCGACGTGGTCAGCGCGCGGGACATGCTCGCGGCCTGCGAGGCGGCCATGCCGTGCGACCTGTTCATTGCCTCGGCAGCCGTTGCGGACTACCGCCCGGAAGTCGTTGCCACACAAAAACTGAAGAAAGATCCTACGACCGGCGACGGCATGCTGCTGCAGATGGTGCGCAATCCCGATATCCTTGCCACCATCGCCGGCCGCGCCGACCGCCCGTTCAGCGTCGGCTTTGCCGCCGAGACCGAACACCTGCTCGATTACGCCACGCGCAAGCTCAAGGACAAGAACCTCGACCTGATCGTCGCCAATGATGTGGCCAACCCCAGCATTGGCTTCAACAGCGAAGAAAATGCCTTGACCGTGATCGACCGCCAACAGCACCAAACCCTCTTCGCGCAGACCAGCAAGGGCAAGATCGCCCGGCAACTGGTCGCCTTCATCGCCGAACGGCTCAACCAGGTTCGATAAGTTACATGCACGCTCTTCAAGCCAAGATCCTCGACCCACGCCTGGGCAGCGAATTTCCGCTGCCAACCTACGCCACCCCCGGCTCCGCTGGCCTCGACCTGCGCGCCCTGCTCCAGCAAGACACCGTCCTCGAACCAGGCCAGACCCTGCTGATTCCTACCGGCTTGTCGATCTACATCGGCGACCCGGGCCTTGCCGCCGTCATCCTGCCTCGCTCGGGCCTGGGCCATAAGCACGGCATCGTGCTGGGCAACCTGGTCGGGCTGATCGATTCGGACTACCAGGGCGAGCTGATGGTGTCGTGCTGGAACCGCGGCACCACCCCTTTCACCATCGCCGTGGGCGAGCGTATCGCCCAGCTGGTGCTGGTGCCGGTCGTGCAGGCGCATTTCGATATCGTCGAGGCCTTCGATGAAAGCCAGCGCGGCGCTGGCGGCTTCGGTCACTCCGGCAGCCACTGAGCCGAAACACGACCGTTCAGGCCAAGGATGGCGAACTCTCTGGTGAAACCACCGTCCAAGCGTTCAATTTGCGCCTGCCCAGAAAGCCTTTGATTAATGGAGCTTCCAGAGATGAACGACATGGCCCACCTGGTCCCCGCCACATTGCCAGACAGCATTTTCCGCGCGTATGACATTCGCGGCGTGGTCGGCAAGACCTTGCACGCCGAAACCGCCTACTGGATTGGCCGCGCCATTGGTGCGCAAAGCCTGGCCCAGGGCGAACCGCAAGTCTCGGTAGGCCGCGATGGCCGCCTGTCCGGGCCAATGCTGGTGGAGCAACTGATCAAGGGCCTGGTCGATGCCGGTTGCCAGGTCAGCGACGTCGGCCTGGTGCCAACCCCGGCCCTGTACTACGCGGCCAACGTATTGGCCGGCAAGTCGGGCGTGATGCTGACCGGTAGCCACAACCCGTCCGACTACAACGGCTTCAAGATCGTCATCGCCGGCGACACCCTGGCCAATGAACAGATCCAGGCCCTGCTGACCCGCCTGAAAACCAACGACTTTACCCTGGCTGCAGGGCGTGTGGAAAAAGTCGAGATCCTCGACCGCTACTTCCAGCAGATCGTCGGCGACGTGAAGCTGGCCAGGAAGCTCAAGGTCGTGGTGGACTGCGGCAATGGCGCCGCCGGTGTGATCGCCCCCCAGTTGATCGAAGCCCTGGGCTGTGAGGTGATCCCGCTGTTCTGCGAGGTGGACGGCAACTTCCCTAACCACCACCCGGACCCAGGCAAGCCGGAAAACCTCGAAGACCTGATCGCCAAGGTCAAGCAGACCGGCGCCGACATCGGCCTGGCCTTCGATGGTGACGGCGACCGCGTCGGCGTCGTGACCAACACCGGCAGCATCGTCTACCCCGACCGCCTGCTGATGCTGTTCGCCCAGGACGTACTGGGACGCAACCCGGGCGCCGAGATCATCTTCGACGTCAAGTGCACCCGGCGCCTGACCCCGCTGATCGAACAACACGGTGGCCGGGCGCTGATGTGGAAAACCGGCCATTCGTTGATCAAGAAGAAGATGAAACAGACCGGTTCGCTGCTGGCGGGCGAGATGAGTGGTCACATCTTCATCAAGGAACGCTGGTACGGTTTCGACGACGGTATCTACAGTGCCGCGCGCCTGCTGGAGATCCTCAGCAAGGCCGAACAGAGCGCCGAAAACCTGTTTGCCGCCTTCCCGAACGATATTTCCACGCCGGAAATCAATATTGATGTGACCGACGAGGATAAATTCAGCATCATTGATGCACTGCAACGCGACGCCGACTGGGGCGAAGCCAACCTGACCACCATCGACGGTGTGCGGGTCGACTATGCCCATGGCTGGGGCCTGGTTCGCGCCTCCAACACCACACCGGTGCTGGTACTGCGCTTCGAGGCCGACAGTGACGCCGAATTGCAACGTATCAAGGATGTTTTCCGTACCCAGTTGCTGCGGGTTGATCCTGAGCTGCAACTGCCGTTCTGACCGATTATCTGTTCCTCACAGGAGCCCTGCATGACCCTCGATCGCGATGCCGCTTCCCATGTAGCCGAGGTTTTGTCCGAAGCGCTGCCCTACATCCGCCGCTTTGTCGGCAAGACCCTGGTGATCAAGTACGGCGGCAACGCGATGGAGAGCGAGGAGCTCAAGACCGGCTTCGCCCGTGACATCGTGCTGATGAAAGCGGTCGGTATCAACCCGGTGGTCGTGCACGGGGGTGGCCCGCAAATCGGCGACCTGCTCAAGCGCCTGTCGATCGAAAGCCACTTCATCGACGGCATGCGCGTGACCGATTCGGCGACCATGGACGTGGTGGAAATGGTGCTGGGCGGCCAGGTCAACAAGGACATCGTCAACCTGATCAACCGCCATGGCGGCAGCGCCATCGGCCTGACCGGCAAGGACGCGGAGCTGATCCGCGCACGCAAGCTGACCGTCAGCCGCCAGACCCCCGAAATGACCACCCCGGAAATCATCGACATCGGTCACGTGGGCGAAGTGGTGAGCGTGAACACCGACCTGTTGAACATGCTGGTCAAGGGTGACTTCATCCCGGTCATCGCGCCAATCGGCGTGGGTGTCAACGGTGAGTCCTACAACATCAACGCCGACCTCGTGGCCGGCAAGGTGGCCGAAGCGCTGAAGGCCGAGAAGCTGATGCTGCTGACCAACATTGCGGGCCTGATGGACAAACAGGGCCAGGTCCTGACCGGCCTGACCACGGAGCAAGTCAACGAGCTGATCGCCGATGGCACTATCTACGGCGGCATGCTGCCGAAGATCAAGTGTGCGCTGGATGCAGTGCAGGGCGGCGTTAACAGCTCGCACATCATCGACGGCCGCGTGCCGAATGCGGTGCTGCTGGAGATCTTCACCGACAG
The DNA here is from genome assembly GCF_947311875.1 of Pseudomonas sp. PARCl1. NCBI lineage: Bacteria > Pseudomonadati > Pseudomonadota > Gammaproteobacteria > Pseudomonadales > Pseudomonadaceae > Pseudomonas > Pseudomonas sp. PARCl1. The sequence goes on along the minus strand of NZ_CAMZMX010000001.1, from coordinate 84,466 downwards.
CGGCGTGGGCACCCTGATCACCAACCGCAAGCCGCGCTGAGTGATCGGTTAGCCTGTACCGGCCCCTTCGCGGGCGTGCCCGCGAATAGGCCAAAACAGGCGGCACAAAAAAAGGCGACCTTCACAAGAAGGTCGCCTTTTTCATTTCCGGGCCAGGATCAGATCCCGTACTGCGCCCGGTAAGCTTCGACAGCGGGCAGGTGCTGCTTGAGCTGTGGGTCGTCAGCCAGGAACTCCAGCACCTGGGTCAGCGAAACGATGCTGACCACTGGAATGCCGAAGTCACGCTCCACTTCCTGGATAGCCGACAGCTCGCCATTGCCACGTTCTTCGCGGTTCAGCGCGATCAGCACGCCGGCGGCCTTGGCCTGCTGGGCGTTGATGATCTGCATGACCTCACGGATGGCAGTGCCGGCGGTGATCACATCGTCGATGATCAGCACATCACCGGCCAGCGGTGCGCCAACCAGGCTGCCGCCTTCGCCGTGGTCCTTGGCTTCCTTGCGGTTGAAGCACCATGGCACATCGCGCTGGTGCTGGTCAGCCAGCGCCACGGCAGTGGTCGCCGCCAGCGGAATGCCTTTGTAGGCGGGGCCGAACAGCACATCAAACGGGATCTTGCTGTCGACGATGGCGGCGGCATAGCAGCGGCCCAGTTCAGCCAGGGCAGAACCGGTGTTGAACAGGCCGGCATTGAAGAAATACGGGCTGGTACGCCCCGATTTCAGGGTGAATTCACCGAAACGCAGTACCCCGCGATCGATGGCAAAACGGATAAAGTCGCGCTGATACGGCTGCATGAATAGTCCCGGACACCACGGATTTAGCTAAATGGGTTGAGCTCGGGTATCATACACGCACGAGATTTATGGGGCCATTTATGCGGATCATCAGTGTGAACGTTAATGGCATTCAGGCTGCGGCCGAGCGTGGTTTGCTCAGCTGGCTTCAAGCCCAGAATGCCGACGTCATCTGCCTTCAGGATACCCGCGCCTCGGCCTTTGAACTCGATGACCCAGCTTTCCAGCTCGATGGCTATTTCCTTTATGCCTGCGACGCGGAGGTGCCAGCCCAAGGTGGTGTGGCCCTTTATTCGCGCATGCAGCCCAAGGCAGTCATCACCGGCCTGGGCTTCGAGACAGCCGACCGCTACGGGCGTTACCTGCAAGCAGATTTCGACAAAGTCAGTATTGCCAGCCTGCTACTGCCTTCGGGCATGAACGGCGACGAAGACTTGAACCAGAAGTTCAAGTTGATGGACGACTTCGCCAAGTACCTGGACAAGCAGCGCCGCAAGCGCCGCGAGTACATCTATTGCGGCTCGTTCTACGTGGCGCAGCAGAAGCTCGACATCAAGAACTGGCGCGACAGCCAGCAGTCGCCTGGCTTCCTGGCGCCGGAGCGTGCGTGGATGGATGCGATCACGGGCGAGATGGGTTACGTCGACGCCCTGCGCGAAGTCAGCCGTGAAGGCGACCAGTACAGCTGGTGGCCAGACAACGAGCAGGCCGAGATGCTCAACCTGGGCTACCGGTTCGACTACCAGATCCTCACCCCGGGCCTGCGCCGCTTCGTGCGCAACGCCCGCCTGCCGCGCCAGCCGCGCTTCTCGCAGCATGCGCCGCTGATTGTCGACTATGACTGGACGCTGACCATCTGAAGCCATTGGGGCTGCTTTGCAGCCCCGTTCGCGGGCACGCCCGCTCCCACAGGTACGGCGCTACCAGTGAAAGCGCCGCGATCCCTGTGGGAGCGGGCGTGCCCGCGAACGGGGCCACAGAAAATCTATGTGATCGGCCGCCAGATCAGCGGGCCCAGCAGCGCGGAGAGGTGGCAGAACATCTGCACCTCTCCGGCTGGTCTCAATCGGCCAGCGCCGCCTGCTGCAGCTCGAAGATTTCGGTCATGCCTTTCTGCGCCAGGGCGAGCATGGCGTTGAAATCTTCCGGCTGGAACGGCGCGCCTTCGGCAGTGCCCTGCACTTCGATGAAGCCGCCCGCGCTGGTCATGACCACGTTCAGGTCGGTTTCGGCAGCGGAATCTTCCAGGTAGTCCAGGTCGAGCACCGCTTCGCCCTGGTACATGCCGACCGAAACGGCAGCGATCATGTGCTTGAGCGGGTTACCGCCCTTGAGGCCACCGCGCTTCTTGATTACTGCCAGCGCGTCGCACAGGGCAACCATGGCACCGGTGATGGACGCGGTACGGGTACCGCCATCGGCCTGGATCACGTCGCAGTCGACGTACAGGGTGATGTCGCCCAGCTTGCTCATGTCCAGTGCGGCACGCAGAGAGCGCCCGATAAGGCGCTGGATTTCCAGGGTGCGGCCACCCTGTTTGCCGCGGCTGGCTTCACGCTGGTTACGCTCACCGGTGGAACGCGGCAACATGCCGTACTCGGCGGTCAGCCAACCCTGGCCCTGGCCTTTCAGGAAGCGCGGCACACCGTTTTCCACGCTGACCGTGCAGATGACCTTGGTGTCACCGAACTCGACCAGTACCGACCCTTCGGCGTGCTTGGTGTAGTTGCGGGTGATGCGGATCGAGCGGAGCTGATCGGCGGCGCGACCACTTGGACGTTTCATCTGGGATACCTGTACTGGGACTTTGAATCTGGCGAGCATTATAGAGCCGCAAGCCCGGTGAGGACATGCCTATTGTCGCGCGCAGACGGCCCGTCGCCTTTTCCTACCCCGACCACCACCTACCGGTAACATAGGCCGATTGGGCGCCACGCCCCCACTGCGCTACAATCCTGCGCCTTTCACTTATCCAAGCGAGGTACTCCCCATGGTGCATAGCATGACCGCTTTTGCGCGTGTCGAGCGCGCCGGCAGCCAAGGCACCCTGGTCTGGGAGCTGCGTTCTGTCAACCACCGTTACCTGGAGCCGCACCTGCGCCTGCCCGAGGCCCTGCGCGACCTCGAAGGCGGCGTGCGTGAAGGCCTGCGCCAAGGGCTGTCACGGGGCAAGGTGGAATGCACCTTGCGCCTGAATGAAGACAGCACCGGCAAGCCGCTGAAGGTCGACCGCGAGCGCGCCGCACAACTGGTCGCCGCCGCCGAAGAAGTGGCCGGGCTGATCAGGCAGCCAGCCCCGCTCAACCCGCTGGAAGTGCTGTCGTGGCCCGGCGTGCTGGTAGCCGATACCAGTGACCCGCAGGCACTCAACGCTGAAGCCATGGCGCTGTTCGACGAAGCCCTGGCCGAACTCAAGGCCGGGCGCCAGCGCGAAGGCCAGGAACTGGCGCGCCTGATCAACGAGCGCCTGGACAGCATGGCCGGTGAAGTCACGACGCTGCGCGCACTGGTGCCGCAGATGCTCGCGGCACAGCGGCAGAAAATCCTCGACCGCTTCGGCGACATGCAGGCAGAGCTCGACCCACAGCGCCTCGAGCAGGAAATGGTGCTGCTGGCCCAGAAAAGCGACGTGGCCGAGGAACTCGACCGCCTCAGCACCCACGTTACCGAAGTACGCCGCGTGCTCAAGGGGGGCGGCGCCGCCGGCCGGCGCCTGGACTTCCTGATGCAGGAGCTCAACCGCGAGGCCAACACCCTTGGCTCCAAGGCCTTCGACCCACGCAGCACGCAGGCGGCGGTCAACCTGAAGGTATTGATCGAACAGATGCGTGAACAAGTACAGAACATCGAGTAAGGCCACCCCAACCATGAACCACAACAGCGGCACCCTCTACATCGTCTCGGCCCCTTCCGGCGCCGGCAAGACCAGCCTGGTCAACGCCCTGATCAAGGAAGACCGGCAGATCCGCGTCTCGGTCTCGCACACCACCCGCGCCATGCGCCCGGGCGAGCAGCACGGGGTGAACTACCACTTCGTCGTGCACGAGGAATTCAAGGCGCTGATCGCACAGGGTGACTTCCTGGAGCATGCCGAAGTGTTCGGCAATTTCTACGGCACGTCGCGCAGCGCACTGCAGCAAACCCTGGACGAGGGCTATGACCTGATTCTGGAAATCGACTGGCAAGGCGCCCAGCAGGTTCGCCGGGTGATGCCCGATGCGTTGTCGGTATTCATCCTGCCACCGAGCCAGCAGGCGCTGCGCCAGCGCCTGGACGGGCGCGGGCAGGACAGCGAAGAGATCATCAATGGGCGCATGAAAGAAGCGGTCAGCGAGATGGTGCACTACGACGAGTACGACTACGTGATCATCAATGATGATTTCGACGAGGCGCTGGAGGATTTGAAGGCGGTGTTCCGCTCGAATCGGCTGGCGCTGAAGAAGCAGCAGCAGCGTCATGCAGTGTTGCTGAAGCAAATGATCGGCTGAAGATCGATGGGGCCTCTTCGAGGCCCTATCGCGACACAAGGCCGCTCCCACATTAGATGGCGTACGCCGTGCTTTTGTGGGAGCGGCCTTGTGTCGCGATAGGGGCGCAAAGCGCCCCCAGCTTCATTCCTGCAAAGGCAGGGTAGCCTGCTGGCGCAGGGTAGCCCCCAGGAAATACGCCGGCGCACGCAGGCGTGACAGCATCATCAGCCCGATGCCCAGCACCGAGATGATCGCGGCAATCACGAACACCAGCCCCACCCCGCCGACATGCGAGCCGCTGCCGAAGTCCGGCGACGCGCTGTCGATGGCGGTCCGCGCGAAGATCACCGACAGAATCACCCCACCCACCAGCGGGCACATGCCACGCATGAAGAAGTGGCGCACGCTGCTGAACAGGCTGCCGCGGAAATACCAGACGCAGGCAAACGCCGTCAGCGAATAGTAGAAACAGATCATCATGCCCAGCGCAGTGATGGTATCGGCCAACACGTTCTCGCTCAGCGTGCGCATGGTCACGTAGAACAGGCCCGCTGCCACACCTGCGCAAATGGTCGCGTAGCGTGGGGTCTGCGAGCGGGGGCAAACACTGGCGAACTTCGGCGGTACTGCGCCGTAATAACCCATGGCCAGCAGCGTGCGCGCCGGCGCCACGAAGGTCGATTGCAACGAGGCTGCGGTACTGGCCAGCACGGCAATGGACATCAGGATCGCCAGCGGCCCCATCACCGGGCCGGCCAGGTGGGCAAACACGTTCTCCTGGATGCGCGGGTTGTTGAGCCCCAGGCCGGTTTCGCTAATGCCGGCAAACTGCAGGGTGGCAATGGCAGTGAACAGGTACAGGCCGAGGATCAGCATGACGGTCAAGGTGGCAGCCTTGCCCGGCACCTCTTCACTGCCAACCGACTCTTCGCTGACGGTCAGGCAGGTATCCCAACCCCAGAAGATAAAGATCGACAGCGACAAGCCCGCGGCAAAGGCCGAGAACGACTCCACGCCGAATGGATTGAACCAGGCCAGGTCGAACGCCATCGGCGGTGGCGCAGTGGTGCCGCCGAACGCGGCGAAGGCGAAGCCGACCAATACCAGCAGTTGCAGGGCCACCAGGCCATACTGCACGGTCATGGTGGTGGCCATGCCCCGGCAGCAGATCCAAACCGCCAGGGCGATGAACACACAACAGGTGACGATGTTGATCAACAGGTTGTCGGCCAGTCCCGCCAGCGCGTGCCTGCCGGTGATCTGGCCGAGGAACAGGTAGAAGAAGTCGACCGCCACCCCCGCCAGGTTGGACAGCACGATGGTGGTGGCAACCACCAGCCCCCACCCCCCGATCCAGCCGATCATCGGCCCGAAGGCGCGCGCCGACCAGGTAAAGGAGGTGCCGCTGTCCGGCTCTGCCGAGTTCAGTTCACGGTAGCCCAAGGCTACCAGCAGCATTGGCAGGAAGCCGACGATGAACACGGCTGGCAGGTGTGCCCCTACCTCACGCACGGTAGGGCCCAGTGCGCCGGTGAGGGTATAGACCGGGGCGATGGTGGAGATGCCCAGTACCACGCTGGCCAGCAAGCCCAGGCGACCCTTGGCCAGGCCTTTGCTGCGCTGATTGTTGCCCGCTTCGGCCGCCACGTCGGGTGGGCGGGCGGCTTCGGTGTAATTGCTCATGAGTATTTGCCGTAAGTTTTGGAATTGTTCTTACAGGCCTTGCGCACAAGGCCCGCTTTCACTCATTGAAAGCTTGCTGTCAGGGGCGCGTCAGCCGTGCGCCCTTCCGTGCTGCATAGGCAGTGCAGGCCTCGCGAAACGCCTGAAACAGGCGCAGCGAGACCGGGTTTTCGCTGAACCGCCACTCTGGGTGCCACTGCACGCCAAGGACGAAGCCCGGCGCACCGGGCATGGACACCGCTTCGATGAGGCCGTCCGGGGCCCGCGCTTCGACCCGCAGGCACGAAGCCAGGCGCTCGATGCCCTGGCTGTGCAGCGAGTTGACCTCGAACTGCGCTGCCAGCCCCAGGCGCTCGAACAAGCCGCCAGGCTCGACGAACACCGGGTGCCGAAGGCCGTACTGCACCTCCAGGGGCGCGTCTTCGGGCTCGCGATGGTCCAGGTAGCCAGGCAGCGCCTGCACACGCTGGTGCAGGCTGCCCCCCAGGGCCACGTTCAGTTCCTGATAGCCACGGCAAATGCACAACACCGGCACACCGGCGGCGATCGCCGCCTGCAGCAGCGGCAGGGTCAGCCGGTCACGCGCCAGGTCATGAAGGGTGCCCGCGGCACTGGGGGCGCCATTGTAATGATGCGGTTCGATATTTGAAGGCGAGCCCGTAAAAACAATGCCGTGCAGGCAGGCCAGCAACGCTTGCGTGTCGCTACCACCGTCACGGGCCGGCAGAATCAGCGGCAGGCCGGCAAACGCGGCCGCCTCGACATACTTGTCGCCAACCGTGTGCGACGAGTTCTTCCCCACCTGCTGGCGGCAGGCGCTGACACCGATCAAGGGGACCGCAGTTGCGCTCATGGGCTTACACCGTGTGCAGGTACCAGTTGTACTCGAGGTCGGAAATCGACACTTCGAACTCGGCCAGTTCGCTTTCCTTGCAGGCCACGAAGATATCGATGTAGTCCGGGCTGATGTATTGGTTGAGCACCTCACTGTCGTCCAACGCACGCAAGGCATCGCGCAGGTTGTTCGGCAGGCTCTGTTCGAGTTGCTCGTAGGAGTTGCCTTCGATCGGCGCCTGGGGTTCGACCTGGTTGGTGAGGCCGTGATGCACGCCGGCCAGGATGGCCGCCAGCATCAGGTACGGGTTGGCGTCGGCGCCGGCCACGCGGTGCTCAAGGCGCACGTTGTCGCTGCTGTCGGTGGGCACGCGGACGGCTACCGTACGGTTGTCCAGGCCCCAGCTCGGCGCATTGGGCACGTAGAACTGGGCGCCGAAGCGGCGGTAGGAGTTGATGTTCGGGCACAGGAAAGCCATCGATGCCGGCATCGTCTCCAGCACCCCACCAATGGCGTGACGCAGGGTGTCGCTCTGCAGCGGGTCGTCACTGGCGAAGATGTTCTTGCCGGTTTTCTTGTCCAGCAGCGAGATGTGCACGTGCAGGCCGTTGCCTGCCTGGCCTGGGTAGGGCTTGGCCATGAAGGTGGTGTCCATTTCATGGTCGTAGGCCACGTTCTTGATCAGCCGTTTCAGCAGGATCGCGTAGTCGCAGGCTTTCAGCGGATCGGCAACGTGGTGCAGGTTGACCTCGAACTGCGCCGGGGCACTTTCCTTGACGATGGCGTCCGCCGGCAGCCCCTGCTCCTTGGCGGCTTCGAGCATGTCCTGCAGGCAATCTGCATATTCGTCGAGGTCGTCGATCAGGTACACCTGGGTCGATTGCGGGCGCTTGCCGGAAATCGGCGAGCGCGGCGGTTGCGGGCGGCCGTTGAGGTTGTCCTGGTCGATCAGGTAGAACTCAAGCTCGAAGGCGGCGCAGATAGCCAGGCCCAGGTCGTCGAACTTGCTGACCACCTGGCGCAGCACTTCCCGCGGGTCGGCGAAAAACGGCTGGCCATCCAGCTCGTGCATGGTCATCAGCAACTGGGCTGTGGGGCGCTTCTGCCACGGCTCATCCGATAACGTGCCAGGGATCGGGAAGCAGATACGGTCGGCATCGCCGATGTCCAGGCCAAGGCCGGTGCTTTCCACGGTGGAGCCGTTGATGTCCAGGGCGAACAGCGACGCCGGCAGGTTGATGCCCTTTTCGTACACCTTGTGCAGGCTGGCTCGCTCGATGCGCTTGCCGCGTACCACGCCGTTCATGTCGGAGATCAGCAGGTCGACGTACTGCGTATCCGGATGGGCCTGGAGGAAGTCTTTCATCTCGCTGGAAGAACTGGCGCACGGGGTGACCGACGTCATGGCTGTACATCCTTTGATTTGCTGCGGCGATGTGGGGGGGTACGGCTGGCGCCTCATGGGCGACGATGGTTGCAGCTGTTGTTCTTTTCACTTCCCATCGTGGGGATTGTTGACCCGACCGGGCGCATTGATTCCGGGGGGCGGTTTCACTATAAAATGGCCCTGATGCAACAGACATTGGCAATTCGGCAAGCAGAGCGTGCACCAATGCAATATCAGATTACCCACGCCGACCTCACTCTGGTCCTGGCACTGGAGCGTGGCCGCTCGCTGGCGAAGGCCGCCGAGTTGCTCAAAGTTGACGTATCGACGGTCTTTCGCTCGATACGCCGGCTGGAATCGGCCCTCGGTACTGCGCTGTTCGTGAAAAGCCGCAAAGGCTACCTGCCAACCGATACTGCCCAGGCCCTGGCCGAGCAGGCCGAGCGTGCCGAGCAGGCGCTGGAGGCCGCGCGCATTGCCATGACCAGTGGCGAGCAGGTGGTCAGCGGCACGGTGCGCCTGACCTGTACCGAGGCGGTCATGCACAGCCTGCTGCTGCCGGCGCTGGCCGAGTTCATGCCCAACTACCCGGCGCTGTCGCTGGAAATGGGCACCTCCAACACCTTCGCCAACCTCAGCCGGCGCGACGCCGACATTGCCCTGCGCCTGACCAATACACCGCCGGAACACCTGGTGGGCCGCAACCTGGGCTCGACGTCCTATGTCATCTGCGGCCAGCCGCAGTGGCGCGAGCGGCTGGCCGAATCGCCTGCCAGCACCCCGTGGATCGCCCCTGACGACTCCATGCAGGACCACCCCACGGTGGTCTGGCGCAACCAGCAGCACCCCGGGTTGAGCCCGCGCTACCAGTGCAGCAGCATGTCGACCATCGCCCAGTTGGTGACCGCCGGGTTGGGCGTGGCGGCGCTGCCGGACTACATGGTGCATGCGCTGCCCGGCGTCGATGCGCTCAGCGGGCCGCTGGCCGGCTGCGACACCCAGCTGTGGCTGCTGACCCGCCCGGACTGCCGGGCACTGCGCTCGGTGCAGACCTTGTTCGAAGAGCTGACCCCGAGGTTGCGCGGCGCGATGCTCTGAGGTTATCGTCAGGCTCATGCGTCGAGGGTGTCTGTTTCGGCCCTTTCGCGGCTGAAACCGCGCCTGCACGGTGCGGTGGCAGGCTTGGGGATGACGCTGCTCGGCAAAACAGCGCTTCCCTATTGGCTGGTGAATTTTTATACTATCGAGTCCGCCTGCCCACTATTGGGCTGCACGCCCACCGCATTTGCTACTGAGGAAGACCATGGCCCGCGTAACTGTTGAAGACTGCCTGGAACACGTGGATAACCGCTTTGAGCTGGTCATGCTCTCGACCAAGCGCGCTCGCCAGCTGGCGACCGGCGGCAAGGAACCACGCGTAGCGTGGGAAAACGACAAGCCTACCGTCGTTGCCCTGCGTGAAATCGCCGAAGGCATCGTCACCAACGAATTCATCGCCGCTGAAGAGATCGTCACCGAGGATCCGGTGTTCGCCGCGTTCGAGGACGAGAACAACGAGGCTGTCTGATTGATGCCAGGTCGACGTCGCACGGCGCAAGGCCCTCTTCCTCGGCAGGAGGTAAACCCATGCCGGGTATAGAAGCCTTGGCCGAACGGCTGTCGACCTATCTTGGCCCTGAACAGGTCAACCTGGTCCGGCGCGCCTATTTCTACGCCGAACAGGCCCACGACGGGCAGCGCCGCCGCAGCGGCGAGCCCTATGTGACCCACCCGCTGGCCGTGGCCAGCATCCTCGCCGACATGCACATGGACCATCAAAGCCTGATGGCGGCCATGCTGCACGATGTGATCGAAGACACCGGTATCGCCAAGGAAGCCCTCAGCCAGCAATTTGGCGAGACCGTGGCCGAGCTGGTTGACGGGGTCAGCAAGCTGACCCAGATGAACTTCGAAACCAAGGCCGAGGCGCAGGCTGAAAACTTTCAGAAAATGGCCATGGCCATGGCGCGCGATATCCGCGTGATCCTGGTCAAGCTGGCTGACCGCCTGCACAACATGCGCACCCTTGAAGTGCTGTCCGGTGAAAAGCGCCGGCGCATCGCCAAGGAAACCCTCGAAATCTACGCCCCCATCGCCAATCGCCTGGGCATGCATACGGTGCGCGTGGAGTTCGAAGACCTCGGCTTCAAGGCCATGCACCCCATGCGCTCGTCGCTGATTCACCGTGCGGTGAAAAGCGCTCGTGGCAACCGCAAGGAAATCGTCGCCAAGATCGAGCACTCGCTGGCCAACTGCCTGGCTGCCGATGGCATCGAAGGCGAAATCAGCGGCCGGCAGAAGCACCTCTATGGCATCTACAAGAAGATGCGCGGCAAGCGCCGCGCCTTCAACGAGATCATGGACGTGTACGCCTTCCGCGTCATCGTTGACAAAGTCGATACCTGCTACCGTGTGCTCGGCGCCGTGCATAACCTGTACAAGCCGCTGCCCGGCCGCTTCAAGGACTACATCGCGATCCCCAAGGCCAACGGTTACCAGTCGTTGCACACCACGCTGTTCGGTATGCATGGCGTGCCCATCGAAATCCAGATCCGCACCCGCGAGATGGAAGAGATGGCCAACAACGGCATCGCGGCGCATTGGCTGTACAAGTCCAACGACGACGAGCAACCCAAGGGCAGCCACGCCCGTGCCCGCCAGTGGGTCAAAGGCATCCTGGAGCTGCAGCAGCGTGCTGGCAACTCGCTGGAGTTCATCGAAAGCGTGAAGATCGACCTGTTCCCGGACGAGGTCTACGTGTTCACGCCCAAGGGCCGCATCATGGAGCTGCCCAAAGGCTCGACGGCCGTCGACTTCGCTTACGCGGTACACACCGACGTCGGCAACAGTTGCATCGCCTGCCGTATCAATCGCCGCCTGGCGCCGTTGTCCGAACCGCTGCAGAGCGGGTCCACGGTGGAAATCGTCAGCGCCCCGGGCGCCCGGCCAAACCCGGCCTGGCTCAACTTCGTGGTTACCGGCAAGGCGCGCACGCACATCCGCCACGCGCTCAAGCAGCAGCGCCGGTCCGAATCCATCAGCCTGGGCGAACGCCTGCTGAACAAGGTGCTGACCGGCTTCGACAGCAGCCTGGAGAAGATCCCTCAGGAACGTATCCAGGCGATCCTGGCGGAGTACCGCCTGGAACTGATCGAAGACCTGCTCGAAGATATCGGCCTGGGCAACCGCATGGCATATGTGGTTGCGCGCCGCCTGCTGTCAGCCGAAGGCGAACAGTTGCCCGCACCGGAAGGGCCGCTGGCGATCCGCGGTACCGAGGGGCTGGTACTGAGTTATGCCAAGTGCTGTACACCCATCCCGGGCGACCCGATCGTCGGCCACCTGTCGGCAGGCAAGGGCATGGTCGTGCACCTGGAGAACTGCCGCAACATCAGTGAAATCCGCCACAACCCGGAAAAATGCGTGCAGCTTTCCTGGGCCAAGGACATCACCGGCGAGTTCAATGTCGAACTGCGGGTCGAACTGGAGCACCAGCGCGGCCTGATTGCCCTGCTTGCCAGCAGCGTCAACGCGGCCGACGGCAATATCGAGAAAATCAGCATGGACGAGCGCGACGGCCGTATCAGTGTGGTCCAACTGGTGGTCAGCGTACACGATCGCGTGCACCTGGCCCGTGTGATCAAGAAGCTGCGTACCTTGACCGGTGTGGTCCGCATCACCCGCATGCGTACGTAGTCCGCCAACCGCAAGGAGTCATCATGAGCAAGACCGTCATCAACAGCGACAAGGCCCCCGCCGCTATCGGTACCTACTCGCAGGCGATCAAGGCCGGCAATACCGTGTACATGTCCGGCCAGATCCCGCTGGACCCGAAGACCATGGAGCTGGTCGAAGGCTTCGAAGCCCAGACCGTGCAGGTATTCGAGAACCTCAAGGCCGTGGCTGAGGCTGCCGGCGGTTCGTTCAAGGACATCGTCAAGCTGAACATCTTCCTGACTGACCTGAGCCACTTCGCCAAGGTCAACGAGGTGATGGGCCGCTACTTCGAACAGCCTTACCCAGCCCGCGCCGCGATTGGCGTTGCCGCGCTGCCAAAAGGCGCCCAGGTCGAAATGGACGCCATCCTGGTCATCGAATGATGCCTTGGGCGACGGGCACCCTGCCCGTCGCCCCCTCTCCTGCGCAAGGTTTCCCGACATGCGTCACGCACTGCCCCTCGCGCTGGCAGCCCTGCTCCTGAGCGGCTGCGCCAGCCACAAACCCGAAGATTTCAACGGCACCTGGATCAACCAGGCTGCGATCAAGGCCGCGGTAAAGGGCGACAGCCTGCGCCAGGCCCTCAATGAAAATGGTCCGGTATTCGAGTGGAAGCTCGACGTCGCCAACCAGCAGGCCAGCTACAGCAATGGCTTCGAAGCGGCGGACGGCCAGCTGGTCACGCTCGACAAGCAATTGCAGGCCAACTTTGACGGTGGCCAGACCGAGCAGCTTGCGCTGGACGGTGACGAACTGCTGACCACAGACCAGAGCGGCGCAAAGCAGGCTTTTGTCCGCGTACAACCCTCTGCCACCGCCAACGCCTCGCTGGGCAGCAGCTTTGAAAAAGCCCTGTACCAAGCGTATCTGGGCGGTGAATGGACCATTCTCGAAGGCCAGGGCCAAGGCGGAAAAGTACGCTTCAGCGATACCGGCAACGTCACTGGCTTGCCTGGGCCAGACCGTTTCGCCCTGTGCCTGGCCGGCGACTGCGCCACCATGGGCGGCAGCAACGACAGCCTGTGGCTGGAGCGCAACCAACGGGGTGCGCCTTTCATCATCAAGCGTGACGGCGACAAGCTGGAGATCTTCCAGGCGGTGAACCGTGCCCAGGCTGATGACATGCCCCAACTGGCAGCGGGCAAGCGCCAGTGGTTGCTGGAAAAAAACTGAAGCCTGCAGCAGCGGCCTTGTTTCGCGACAGGGCCGCAACACGGCACCAGGGCATCAGCGTCGGCGCGTGGATTGCCAGGGCTGCGTTGCAGCCCAATCGCAACGCCAGGCCGCGCCTACAGAAGTCGCGTCAAGGGTGTGGTCAGGCTTTCGCCGCCAGGATGGCTGCGTAGCCTTCCTTGTAACTCGGATACACCGGTGCCCAGCCCAACGCCTTCACCCGTGCGTTGCTGCAGCGCTTGCTACCGGTACGCCGCACGCGCTGTTCATCTGACCACTCGGTAACCCCCAGGTAGGCCCGCAACCAGGCCACCACATCGGCCAGCGGTGCCGGATCATCGTCAACCCCGATGTAACAGTCGTCCAACGCCTTGCCATCAGCATCTTCCTGCAGCAGAAACGCCAGCAAGCTGGCAGCATCTTCGGCATGAATACGGTTGCCGTACAGCGGCGGCTGCTCAGCCACCCGATAGCCTTGGCGTACCTGGCTCAGCAGCCACTCGCGGCCGGGGCCGTAGATGCCAGTGAGGCGCACCACACTCGCCGGTATGCCGCTGCCAAGGGCCAAGCGCTCCGCTTCCAGCATCACCCGCCCCGAATACCCCTCGGGCTCGGTCGCCGACCCTTCCTCAACCCACTCGCCGTCCTTCTGCGCATACACGCTACTGCTTGACACGAACAGCAAGCGGCGCGGCCGTTGGCCACGCTCGGCCAGCCAGGCCAGCACATGGCGTAAACCGTCGACATAGGCCGCCCGGTAACCCGCCTCGTCATGCTGGCTGGCCGCCACGCAGTACACCAGGTAGTCCAGCGTACCCCGTGGCCATGCGGCTGGCAGCGAAGGCTCGGCCAAGTCCGCAGCCACCGGGTGAACCCCCGCAGGCAATTGCCCCACCGAACGGCGCAGACCGCTGACCTGCCAACCACGTGCCAGCATCTGCCGGGCCAAGCGCCCGCCTACATCACCACAACCCACCACCATCACGGAAAGGTCTGACATCACAAAACTCCCTGGACCAACTGATCAGCCCAACCACGCTACACGATGGATGGCTAGACCATAGGCGAAAAAAGCTACAATATTACTTTTGTTAACAAGAATTACTTGCAATAATGGCGACCAAGTTGTTCTCGGCCCGCCTCGAGGCCTTGGAGAACGTTCGTCTTTTCTCTTCATCAGGTCCGGCCAGCATGACACGTACTAAACCCTCCGCTTCGCCAACCCAGTCGCGCGCCTGGCGCGCCATCGCCGCGCTGACGCTCAGCCTGGTGCTGGCCCCGGCAGCCATGGCCGATGAGCCAACCGCCAATACCACCACGCCGGCCGCCGCCACTGCCGCTGCTGCCCCGAGCACCGCCCCGGCTGGCGAAGCACCCGCCACCAGCGCCACTGCCGGTGCACCAGCTGCAGCAGACCCAAGCGTCGAAGCCCTGGTTGAAGATACCTCGCTGGGCATGGCCCACGACCTGTCCCCATGGGGCATGTACAAGAACGCCGACATCGTGGTGAAGATCGTCATGATCGGCCTGGCTATCGCCTCCATCATCACTTGGACCATCTGGATCGCCAAAGGCTTCGAGCTGATGGGCGCCAAACGCCGCCTGCGTGGCGAAATCGCCCAGCTGAAGAAGGCCACCACGCTGAAAGATGCCAGCGAAGTCTCCAGCAAGGAAGGCACGCTGGCCCATACCCTGGTGCACGACGCCCTTGAAGAGATGCGCCTGTCGGCCAATGCCCGCGAGAAAGAGGGTATCAAGGAACGCGTCAGCTTCCGCCTGGAGCGCCTGGTGCATGCCAGCGGCCGTAACATGAGCAGCGGCACCGGCGTACTCGCCACCATTGGTTCCACCGCCCCGTTCGTCGGCCTGTTCGGCACCGTCTGGGGCATCATGAACAGCTTCATCGGTATCGCCAAGACCCAGACCACCAACCTGGCCGTGGTCGCCCCGGGTATCGCCGAAGCCCTGCTGGCCACCGCCCTGGGCCTGGTCGCGGCAATCCCGGCCGTGGTCATCTACAACGTCTTCGCCCGTTCCATTGCCGGCTACAAGGCTCAGGTGTCCGATGCTTCCGCCCAGGTACTGCTGCTGGTCAGCCGCGATCTGGACCACCAAGGCAGCGAGCGCGCCGCCCCGCACATGGTGAAAGTGGGGTAAGCCATGGGCCTGCATCTCAACGAAGGTGGCGACGACCTCGCCGAAAACCACGAAATCAACGTTACGCCGTTCATCGACGTAATGCTGGTACTGCTGATCATCTTCATGGTTGCCGCCCCCCTGGCCACAGTCGATATCAAGGTCGACCTGCCGGCCTCGACCGCCAAACCGGCGCCGAGGCCCGAGAAGCCGGTGTTCGTCAGCGTCAAGGCAGACCAGAAGCTGTACGTCGGCGACGATCAGGTCCCGGCACCCGACCAGCTTGGCCCGATGCTTGACGCCAAGACCAAGGGTGACAAGGAAACCACCATCTTCTTCCAGGCCGACAAAGGCGTGGATTACGGTGACCTGATGGAAGTGATGAACAACATGCGCTCGGCCGGCTACCTGAAAGTCGGCCTGGTAGGTCTCGAGACGGCAGCCAAGAAATGACAAAACCGCGCTCAAACATGGCGCGCTACGCTGGCAGCCTGGCGATCGTGCTGGGCGTGCACGTGGTCGCCGTGCTGCTGACGCTCAACTGGTCTGTGCCCCAGGCCATCGAGTTGCCGCCAGCAGCCATGATGGTCGAACTGGCACCGCTGCCGGAACCCGCGCCACCGCCGCCCCCGAAAGCGGCGCCGCAGCCACCTGCACCGGTAGAGGAACCACCTTTGCCGAAGCTGGTGGAGGCACCCAAGCCGAAGATCGCCATCCCCAAGCCGCCCAAGCCGAAGGCCAAGCCCCAGCCGCCCAAGCCTGAGAAGAAGCCTGAGCCGCCGAAGGAAGCACCGCCGACCGAGCAGACCGTCGACGCGCCGCCGAGCAATACGCCACCGCAGAAGTCCGCGGCACCGGCCCCGAGCATCGCGTCCAACAGCAACGCCCTGCCGACCTGGCAGAGTGACCTGCTGCGCCACCTGGCCAAGTACAAACGGTACCCGGAAGACGCGCGCCGCCGTGGCCTGCAAGGCATCAACCGCCTGCGCTTCGTGGTCGACGCCGAGGGCAAGGTGGTGTCGTATTCGATGGCCGGTGGGTCGGGCAGTGCCGCGCTGGACCGCGCAACCATGGAAATGATCCGCCGCGCCGGCAAAGTGCCAAAGCCGCCACCCGAGTTGTTGAACAATGGCACCATCGAAGTCGTGGCGCCCTTCGTCTACTCGCTGGACCGCCGCTAAGACTTTTGTTTCTGTCACAAATCGGCAAGTCTGATAACGTGCGTCTATCGATTGCAGCCGCTATGCTGGGGCCGCAACTTCATGGACGCACGTTATGACCCTCACAGAACTACGCTACATCGTCACACTCGCCCAGGAACAGCACTTCGGCCATGCCGCCGAGCGCTGCCACGTGAGCCAGCCGACCCTGTCGGTCGGTGTGAAGAAGCTTGAGGATGAGCTTGGCGTTCTGATCTTCGAACGCAGCAAAAGCGCGGTCCGCCTGACCCCTGTCGGCGAGAGCATCGTTGCCCAGGCACAAAAGGTACTGGAGCAGGCCCAGGGCATTCGCGAACTGGCCCAGGCTGGCAAGAACCAGCTGACTGCGCCGCTCAAGGTCGGTGCCATCTACACCGTGGGCCCCTACCTGTTCCCGCACCTGATCCCGCAACTGCACCGCGTGGCACCGCAGATGCCGCTGTACATCGAAGAAAACTTCACCCATGTGCTGCGCGAGAAGCTGCGCAATGGCGAGCTGGACGCGGTGATCATCGCCCTGCCGTTCAATGAAGCCGATGTGCTCACCCTTCCCCTCTACGACGAACCGTTCTGCGCGCTGATGCCTGCCGACCACCCATGGACGGCCAAAAAGACCATCGACACCGCCATGCTCAACGACAAGAGCCTGTTGCTGCTGGGTGAAGGTCACTGCTTCCGTGACCAGGTGCTGGAAGCCTGCCCTACCCTGAACAAGGGGGGTGAAGGGTCGCGGCACACCACGGTCGAATCCAGCTCGCTGGAAACCATCCGCCACATGGTAGCGTCCGGCCTTGGCGTGTCTATCCTGCCGCTGTCGGCGGTGCACAGCCACCACTACGCGCCTGGGGTCATCGAAGTCCGCCCGCTGACCGCCCCGGCACCGTTCCGCACCGTGGCCATCGCCTGGCGCGCCAGCTTCCCACGGCCAAAGGCCATCGAGATCCTCGCCGACTCGATCCGCCTGTGCTCGGTAGCCAA
The DNA here is from genome assembly GCF_947311875.1 of Pseudomonas sp. PARCl1. NCBI lineage: Bacteria > Pseudomonadati > Pseudomonadota > Gammaproteobacteria > Pseudomonadales > Pseudomonadaceae > Pseudomonas > Pseudomonas sp. PARCl1. The sequence goes on along the minus strand of NZ_CAMZMX010000001.1, from coordinate 67,049 downwards.
GGCCCCTGCAGAACAAACGGCCTGAGTCATGACGGAGCTGTCGAACGTCCCGGTCACCGTGCTCAAGGGTGTTGGCGAGGCCATGGCCGAAAAGCTCGCCAAGGTCGGCCTGGAAAACTTGCAGGACGTGCTGTTCCACCTGCCCCTGCGCTATCAGGACCGCACCCGCGTGGTTCCGATCGGCCAGCTGCGCCCAGGCCAGGACGCGGTGATCGAGGGGGTGGTCAGCGGTGCCGACGTGACCATGGGCAAGCGTCGCAGCCTGGTGGTACGCCTGGGTGACGGCAGTGGCGTGTTGAGCTTGCGCTTCTACCATTTCAGCAACGCGCAAAAGGAAGGGCTCAAGCGCGGCACCCACCTGCGCTGCTACGGCGAAGCTCGCCCGGGCGCTTCCGGGCTGGAGATCTACCACCCGGAGTACCGCGCACTGAACGGTGACGAACCGCCACCGCCGGTCGACCAAACCCTCACCCCGATATACCCGTCTACCGAGGGCCTTACCCAGCAACGCCTGCGCCAACTGTGCCAACAGAGCCTGAGCCTGCTCGGCCCGCGCAGCCTGCCCGACTGGCTGCCCGACGAACTGGCCCGCGACTACCAGCTGGCGCCGCTGGATGACGCCATCCGCTACCTGCACAACCCGCCCGCCGACGCCGACGTCGAGGAGTTGGCCCTGGGCCACCACTGGGCTCAGCACCGCCTGGCATTCGAAGAGCTGCTCACCCACCAGCTGTCGCAACAGCGCCTGCGCGAGAGCCTGCGCAGCCTGCGTGCGCCAGTGCTGCCCAAGGCCACCCGGCTGCCGGCGCAATACCTGGCCAATTTGGGCTTCCAGCCGACCGGCGCGCAGCAGCGCGTCGCCAACGAAATTGCCTACGACCTCAGCCAGCACGAGCCGATGATGCGCCTGGTGCAAGGCGACGTGGGTGCCGGCAAGACCGTGGTCGCCGCGCTGGCCGCGTTGCAGGCCCTGGAGGCTGGTTATCAGGTGGCATTGATGGCCCCCACCGAGATCCTTGCCGAACAGCACTACATCACCTTCAAGCGCTGGCTGGAGCCTTTGGGTCTGGAGGTGGCCTGGCTGGCCGGCAAACTCAAGGGCAAGGCGCGGGCGGCGTCGCTCGAGCAGATCGCCAATGGCGCCCCGATGGTGGTCGGCACCCACGCCCTGTTCCAGGACGAGGTGAAGTTCAAGCACCTGGCCTTGGCCATCATCGACGAACAGCACCGTTTCGGCGTGCAGCAACGCCTGGCGCTGCGCAAGAAAGGCGTGGCCGGCGAGCTGTGCCCACACCAGCTGATCATGACCGCGACCCCCATTCCGCGCACCTTGGCCATGAGTGCCTACGCCGACCTGGACACCTCGGTGCTCGACGAGCTGCCGCCTGGGCGCACGCCGGTGAACACCGTGCTGGTGGCCGACAGCCGGCGTTTCGAAGTGGTCGAACGGGTACGCGCCGCCTGCGCTGAAGGGCGCCAGGCGTACTGGGTGTGCACGCTGATCGAAGAGTCCGAGGAACTGACCTGCCAAGCAGCCGAAAGCACTTACGAGGAGCTGGGCAGCGCCTTGGGTGAACTGCGGGTCGGGTTGATCCACGGCCGCATGAAACCGGCGGAAAAGGCCGAGATCATGGCCGAGTTCAAGGCCGGCAACCTGCAGTTGCTGGTCGCCACCACCGTCATCGAGGTGGGCGTGGACGTGCCCAATGCCAGCCTGATGATCATCGAAAACCCCGAGCGCCTCGGCCTGGCCCAGCTGCACCAGTTGCGTGGCCGGGTGGGCCGCGGCAGCGCCGTCAGCCATTGCGTGCTGCTGTACCACCCGCCGCTGTCGCAGATCGGCCGCGAGCGCCTGGGCATCATGCGCGAAACCAACGACGGCTTCATCATCGCCGAAAAAGACCTTGCGCTACGCGGCCCGGGCGAAATGCTGGGTACCCGCCAGACCGGCCTGCTGCAATTCAAGGTCGCCGACCTGATGCGCGACGCCGACCTGTTGCCAGCGGTACGCGATGCCGCCCAGGCCCTGATCGCACGCTGGCCGGAGCACGTCAGCCCGCTGCTGGACCGTTGGCTGCGTCATGGCCAGCAATATGGTCAGGTGTGACGCCTGTCCCATAATGGATCCAGATTTGCGCCCAGGGTGGTTATACTTCGCGTTTAAAAGAATCAGTGGATACGGACCATGACTGAAGTTGCCCTGGACACCGCAACCCCACACACGCCTTCCGTCATCAGGCTGCTGCTCGAGAAACTCGGCGTAGCCTACCGCGAGGTGGTCGAACATCCGCACCTGCCCGCAGCCTCGCGGGTACAGGCCGTGCTGCTGGACGACGAGGTGGGCGCCATGATGGTGCTGTTCCCGCAGAGCCAGCTGCTGGACCTGAACCGCCTGGCCGAACTGACCGGGCGCAAGCTCACCGCCGTGTCGGTGCCACGCCTCAAGCAGATGCTCGACAAACACCAGCTCAAGGCGCTGCCGGGCATCCCGGCGCTCACCAGCTCACCGTGCCAGTACGAAAAAAGCCTGCTGGACGTCGACCTGGTGTACATCAATTCGGGTGAAGCCGGCCTGTTGCTGGAAATAGAGCGCGCGCACTTCAAGCGCATGTTGCTCAAGGCCAGCGCCAGCAGCTTTGGCCAGGAAGTCGGGGCGATCAGCCCCAACCTCGACCGCCCTAACGACGATACCCGCGAAATCACCAATGCCGTGCAAGCCTTCACTGCCCGGCGCATCCAGAAGCGCCTGGAAGAAACCATCGAAATCCCGCCGCTGGCCGATACTGCGCAGAAAATCATCAAACTGCGGGTAGACCCCAACGCCAGCATCGACGATATCACTGGGGTGGTAGAAACCGACCCGGCCCTGGCCGCCCAGGTGGTCAGCTGGGCGGCATCACCCTACTACGCCTCGCCGGGCAAGATCCGCTCGGTGGAAGACGCCATCGTGCGCGTGCTGGGCTTCGACCTGGTGATCAACCTCGCCCTCGGCCTGGCCCTGGGCAAGACCCTGAGCCTGCCCAAGGACAACCCTCAGCAGGCCACCCCGTACTGGCAGCAGTCGATCTACACCGCCGCCATCATCGAAGGCCTTACCCGAGCCATGCCGCGGGCAGAGCGCCCTGAAGCAGGCCTGACCTACCTGGCCGGGCTGTTGCACAACTTCGGTTACCTGCTGCTGGCACACGTTTTCCCGCCGCACTTCTCGCTGATTTGTCGCCACCTGGAGGTCAACCCTCATCTGAACCACACCTATGTGGAACAACACCTGCTGGGCATCAGCCGCGAGCAGATTGGTGCCTGGTTGATGAAACTGTGGGACATGCCGGTAGAGCTCTCGGCCGCGCTGCGTTTCCAGCACGACCCGGCCTACGATGGTGAGTTTTCGGCATTCCCCAACCTGGTATGCCTGGCCACACGCCTGCTGCGCTCGCGAGGGATTGGCTCGGGGCCGCTGGAGGAGATTCCTGACGAACTGCTGGAGCGTTTGGGCATTGCCCGGGAAAAGGCCGAGGATGTGGTGAACAAAGTGCTGGAGGCCGAGAGCTTGCTGCGGGAGCTGGCTTCGCAGTTCAACGCACCGCATTGAAGCCCGGGGCCGCTTGGTGGCCCCAAACATTTCAGCCCTGCTTCTTCTTCGGCTTCAGGTACTTCATCAACCCCTGAAACCACATTACCAACGCCGGATTGCCCTTGATCTGGATGTTCTTGTCCTGAATGCCCTGCATGAACGCCAACTGCTTGTTGCTTGCCTGCAAGGTGGCAAAGCCATAGGCGGCATCCTTGAAGGCAATGGCAAAGGCCGGCTGTGAGTACGACCCGCTTTTGCTGCTGACCCGCTCGTTGCTGACGATAAAGTGCCGGGCGACCTTGCCGTCCAGGGTCTGCATCTGGAACACCAGGTCCTTGCCTTTGAGCTGCTGCTGGAATGCCGGATTATTGCGGCTGGCCCGGGCCATCAGCAGCCCCATGGCCCAGAGAAGAAAGCGGAACTTCATCGACACGCCTCGATGGAAAAGTGACTAAGTTGCGCAGTTTATCCTCCTAATGACCTTTTTATGCAAGTTCGCAGCAATTACCGGGTGTAAAGCACAACGGGCGCCATCTGGCGCCCGTTCGGGATCAACGCATCCTCAGTGCACAGTTACTTTTTCTTGCTGGCCTTGCTCGGCGCGGCCGGCGTATTGACGCTGTCCCTGAGGTTCTTGCCGGGCTTGAAAGCTACGGTATTGCTGGCTTTGATCTTGACCGGCTGGCCGGTTTGCGGGTTTTTGCCGGTACGCGCGCCGCGGTGGCGTTTTTCGAAAGTGCCGAAACCAACCAGGGTCACGGTGTCCTTGTCCAGGGCGCCCGTGATGCTGTCGAGAATCGCGTTCAGCACTTGATTAGCCTTTTCTTTGGTCAGGTCAGCTTTTTCAGCGATGACGGCGGCGAGTTCTGGTTTGCGCATAGTAAAGCCTCTTTGACGGAATTCTTGTTGTTATGCCGTGCTGCCTTCAGGAGCAGCGCTCAAGGCACCGCAGGCTCTAACCTGCGGCAGACGGGAGTGAGAATGGCACGTGGTTCGGGGCCGCGCCAGTATCTGAGCGGCCATTGTGCAGGCAACAACAGGACAAACCAGACAGAACGCCGGGCAATTACGCCATAACTGCAGGTAGCTGGCGGTTCAGCGCCAGCTTTTCCGTGACCGCAGCCCCGGTCAGGGCGTAACCCAGCAGCCCGCCACCCGCATCGATGCACAGCACCTTCAGGTCATTGCCCTGCCCTTCGACCTGCCAAGTGCCTTCTCGCCCCTGTGGCGGTGGCGAAACCACCAGCGGGCAGGCCGGGGTTTTCACCGTGATCGGCATTGGCCCGTAGGCAACTGCCGTGGGCTTGCCGGCCAGGGTTTGGGCCAGTGCCCGTGCACAACTCATCAGTGGCATCACGTACAACAGGTTGATGCCGTCTACCTCGGCACAATCCCCGAGGGCGAAGATATTGGCGTGGGAGGTTCGCAGCACACGGTCCACGCTGACGCCACGGTTGACCTGCAACCCGGCCGCGGCAGCCAGGTCGGTACGCGGGCGCAGGCCAATGGCCGAAACGACCAGGTCACAGCCAACCACGCTGCCATCCGACAGGTGCGCCTCCAGGCCGTGGGGCGCCTGCTGCAAGCGGGTCAGAACAGGCCCAAGGTGAAAGCGTACGCCCAGGTCTTGCAACCCACGTTGTACCGCGCCGGCAGCGGCCGGATGCAACAGGGTCGGCATGACCTGTTCGCATGGCGCTACCACGTCTACCTGAAAGCCCCCCAGGCTCATGTCGTTGGCAAACTCGCAGCCGATCAGGCCAGCGCCGAGAATCAGCACGCGTTGCTTGCCGGCGGCGGCAGCACGAAAGCGTGCGTAGTCCTCCAGGTCGTTGATGGGGAACACCAGGTGGCTGGCATCGCCTTCAACCGGCACCTGCACGGTCTGCGCACCCCACGCCAGCACCAGGTCGCGGTATGCCACGGCCTCTTCGCCGATCCACAGGCGTTTGTGCCCAGGGTCGATGCCGCTGATGCGGGTATGGGTGCGGATTTCGGCGTTCAGCTGCTCGGCCATGGCACCGGCTTCGGCCATGCACAGGTCAGCGGCGCCCTTGTGCTTGGCATAGCCCATGGAAAGCATGGGCTTGGAGTAGGAACGACCGTCATCGGCGGTGATCAGCAGCAACGGCGTATGCGCATCGAGCTTGCGAAATTCGCGGGCCAGGTTGTAGCCCGCCAGGCCGGTGCCGATGATTACCACAGGGGACGTCATGTCGTGCTTGCCTCGCTTAGCCGATGGAGATCATTTCAAAGTCGCTTTTGCCAACACCGCAGTCAGGGCATAGCCAGTCTTCCGGCACGTCCTCCCAACGGGTGCCAGGGGCGATGCCGTCGTCGGGCCAGCCTTCGGCTTCGTCGTAGATCAGGCCACAGACGATACATTGCCACTTTTTCATCAGGTTGTTTTCCTCGGGTCAGACTGGGGCTTTGTGTTGCTGCCGACGGCCCTATGGCGGGTGAACCCGCTGCAACAGGGACCAACGCGCAATGCTTGGGGGCTTTGTAGCGGCCCTGCCCGCAGTATGCAAGCAGTCGGGGCAATCATGCTAAGCTCGCCGCCTCTCAGGTTGTAACAAGCAGACCGACGTGTCGTACGAATCCCCGCAAGCAGCCGCTGTCGCGTGGCTGCCGTATTCACGGCTGGCGACCGACATCGACCAGCCCACCCTTGACTGGCTGTTCGACGAAGGCTCACTGACCCGCCGCCTGACGCGCCTGGCCCACGATGACTTCTGCGTCACCCCTTTGTTCGAGGGCTGGCAGCCACTGCGCGCCGACGAATGCCAGGCACTGGGCATCGCTGTTGGCGCTGAAGGCTGGGTGCGCGAGGTATACCTGCGCGGCCATGGCCAGCCGTGGGTGTTCGCCCGCAGCGTGGCCAGCCGCAGTGCCCTGGCGCGCGGCGGGTTGGACCTGGAACGCCTCGGCAGCCGCTCGTTGGGCGAGTTGCTGTTCTGCGACCAGGCGTTCATCCGCCACCCAATCGAAGTGTGCAGTTACCCACAGGCGTGGTTGCCGGCAGATGCCGCCCGGCCAGCGCTATGGGCCCGCCGCTCGCGGTTTGAACGTGACGGGCTGGACCTGCTGGTAGCCGAGGTGTTTCTGCCGGCGCTGTGGCAAGCGGCCCAGGAGGAAAACAGCTGATGTACCTGCAACTGCTCAAGTCGCTGAACCGCCTGCACCCGCGTGCCTGGGACTTTGTCCAGCTCAGCCGCATGGACCGCCCGATCGGTATCTACTTGCTGCTGTGGCCCACGCTGTCGGCGGTATGGATTGCCGGCAACGGCTCGCCAACCCTGGCCAACGTGCTGATCTTCGGCCTTGGCGTGGTACTGATGCGCGCCGCCGGCTGCTGCATCAACGATTTTGCCGACCGCAAGGTGGATGGCCACGTCAAGCGTACCGCCGACCGGCCCCTGGCCAGTGGGCGCGTGCGCCCGCGCGAGGCGCTGGCCCTGTTCGCCATGCTTGTCGGGGTCAGTTTCCTGCTGGTGCTGTGCACCAATAGCCGCACCGTGTGGCTGTCGTTCGGCGCGGTGGCGTTGGCGTTCTGCTACCCGTTCATGAAGCGCTACACCTACTACCCGCAAGTGGTGCTGGGGGCAGCGTACTCGTGGGGCATTCCGATGGCGTTCACGGCCGCTGGCGGCGAACTGCCGGCCAGTGCCTGGCTGCTGTACATCGCCAACCTGCTGTGGACGGTGGGCTACGACACCTATTACGCCATGGTCGACCGGGACGACGACCTGAAGATCGGCGTGAAATCCACGGCCATCCTGTTCGGTGAGGCCGACCGCAGCATCATCCTGACCTTGCAGTTGTTGTCGCTGGGCTGCCTGTTGCTGGCCGGTAGCCGCTTTGACCTCGGCGGCTGGTTCCACCTGGGGCTGCTGGGGGCGCTGGCGTGCTTTGCCTGGGAGTACTGGTCTACACGCAAGCTGGACCGCGAGTCGTGCTTCAAGGCGTTCCTGCACAATCACTGGGCGGGGTTGCTGGTGTTCGTGGGGGTGGTTCTGGACTACGCGCTGCGCTGACAGTGTGAGCACCCCACCTTGTGGGAACGGGCTTACCCCGCCCCCACAGGCCTACTGAAAGCCCTTACGGCTTGGCGACGTGCCAAACGTCTTTCATGCCGTCACCGGTCATGTCGCCAGCCTTCTTGTCCTTGACGAAGGTATACAGCGGCTTGCCGTCGTAGGCCCACTGCATCTTGCCGTCGTCCCGCTTGATCTGCGTCCACTTGCCTTCGGCTTTTTCGCCGTCACTGGTCATCAAAGGCGGCCAGTTCTTGGCGCATTCGCCATTGCACATCGACTTGCCGCCGGTATCTTTGTCAAAGGTGTACAGGGTCATGCCGGCATGATCGACCCACATGCCATCCTTTTCCATTGCAGGTTGTGCCGAGGCCACCCCCGGAAGTGCCAGCGCAGTGAAAAGGGCCATCCAGCTCAGCGTATGTCGTGTCATTGGATTCACCATCGTTTCGGGGGGTAATGGGTTCGGGTTGCCAGAACCGCGGCCCTCTGTAGCCTAGTTCAGTCACGCAATGTCGCCAGAACGGCCAACGCCCTGTCACACAGCTGCAATAATTCCGTTATCTAATGCGGGCCAAGACACTGAATCCAGGAGAGGTTTTGAGCATGGTAGGCAGGAACATTCTGATCGTCGACGACGAAGCGCCGATTCGCGAGATGATCGCCGTTGCCCTGGAAATGGCCGGCTATGACTGCCTGGAAGCGGAAAACTCCCAACAGGCCCACGCGATCATCGTCGACCGCAAGCCGGACCTGATCCTGCTCGACTGGATGCTGCCGGGTACCTCCGGCATCGAGTTGGCCCGCCGCCTGAAGCGCGATGAACTGACCGGCGACATTCCGATCATCATGCTCACTGCCAAAGGTGAAGAGGACAATAAGATCCAGGGCCTGGAAGTGGGTGCCGACGACTACATCACCAAACCGTTCTCACCGCGCGAGCTGGTTGCGCGGCTCAAAGCCGTGCTGCGCCGCACCGGCCCAAGCGACAGCGAGGCACCGATCGAGGTCGGCGGCCTGCTGCTCGATCCGATCAGCCACCGCGTGACCATCGACGGCAAGCCGGCTGAAATGGGCCCCACCGAGTACCGCCTGCTGCAGTTCTTCATGACCCACCAGGAACGCGCCTACACCCGTGGCCAACTGCTGGACCAGGTGTGGGGCGGCAACGTCTATGTCGAAGAACGCACGGTCGACGTGCACATCCGCCGCCTGCGCAAAGCGCTGGGTGAGGCCTACGAGAATCTGGTACAAACCGTGCGCGGCACCGGCTACCGCTTCTCGACCAAGAGCTAGCTGCAAGCTGCAAGCTGCAAGAAAGAGCATGTAGCATCAGGCTCAAAAAGGACTATCAGCACCACTGATCCGCTTCATCTTGCAGCTTGCAACTTGCAACTTGCAACTTGCAGCCGGATCCGAAGGACCCATCAATTGAACCAGAACTGGCACGCGACACTGATTCGCCACCTGCTGTTGCTGATCAGCATCTGCCTGATCGGCGGGCTGATCAGCGGCTACTATGGCTGGAGCCTGGCCATTGGCCTGGCACTGTACCTGGCTTGGACCCTCAAGCAACTGCTGCGCCTGCATGACTGGCTCCGCAACCATCAGCCCGACGAGGCGCCGCCCGACGGCTATGGCCTGTGGGGCGAGGTGTTCGACAGCATCTACCACCTGCAGCGCCGGGACCAACGTGTGCGGGGCCGCCTGCAAGCGGTGATCGACCGCGTTCAGGAGTCCACCGCTGCGCTGCGGGATGCGGTGATCATGCTCGACAGCGACGGCAACCTGGAGTGGTGGAACCGCGCCGCCGAGACCCTGCTGGGCTTCAAAACTCCACAGGACGGCGGCCAGCAAGTCACCAACCTGGTTCGCCACCCGCGCTTCAAGGAGTACTTCGAGGCAGAAAACTACCTCGAACCGCTGGAAATCCCCTCACCGATCAACGACCGCATGCGGCTGCAGTTGCACATCACCCGCTACGGCAACAACGAGCACTTGATGCTGGTGCGCGACGTCACCCGCATTCACCAGCTGGAACAGATGCGCAAAGACTTCGTCGCCAACGTGTCGCACGAATTGCGCACACCGCTGACCGTCATCACCGGCTACCTGGAAACCCTGCTGGACAACGTCGAGGACGTGAACCCGCGCTGGCGCCGGGCCTTGCAGCAGATGAGCCAGCAAGGCTCGCGCATGCAGACGCTGCTCAACGACCTGTTGCTGCTGGCCAAGCTGGAGGCCACCGATTATCCGTCGGACAACCAGCCAGTGCCGGTCGATGCCCTGCTGGCCGCCATCAAGAACGACGCCCAGGCGTTGTCTGGGCCGCGCAACCAGCGCATTACGCTGGAAGCAACCCCCGGCGTGCAGCTCAAGGGGAGCGAGTCGGAGCTGCGCAGCGCCTTTTCCAACCTGGTGTTCAACGCCGTCAAATACACCCAGGATGAAGGCGATATCCGCATCCGCTGGTGGGCCGATGCCCAGGGCGCGCATTTGTCGGTGCAGGACTCTGGCGTGGGCATCGATGCCAAACACCTGCCACGCCTCACCGAGCGCTTCTACCGTGTGGATTCCAGCCGGGCCTCGAATACAGGCGGCACCGGGCTGGGGCTGGCCATCGTCAAGCATGTGCTGATGCGCCACCGCGGCAAGCTGGAAATCAGCAGCGTCCCGGGGCATGGCAGTACCTTCATCTGTCATTTTGCCCCGGCACAATTGGTCAACAGCAAGGTCTGAGCAACTCAGGGCCCTTTGCTTTTGCAGCCCCAGCCGCTACATTGGATCCCCTGTGCCAGCAAGAGCTGGCACTTTTTTTCTCTCCATTTCTAAGACGGACCCCGTAAAAACTCCATCATGGACCCTTCCCCTGGTATCAGCCTCAGTTCGTTATTCGCCGATTTCGGCATGATCATCTTTGCCTTCCTGCTGGTGCTGCTCAACGGCTTCTTCGTTGCTGCAGAGTTCGCCATGGTCAAGCTGCGCGCCACCCGCGTGGAGGCCATTGCCGAAGAGCATGGCTGGCGCGGCAACATTCTGCGTAAAGTGCACAACCAGCTGGACGCTTACCTGTCAGCCTGCCAACTGGGTATCACCCTGGCCTCGCTGGGCCTGGGCTGGGTCGGTGAGCCGGCGTTTGCCCACCTGCTGGAACCACTGCTGGCGTATTTCGGCGTCGACTCACCGGAACTGATCAAAGGCGTGTCGTTCTTCGTCGCCTTCTTCGTCATTTCGTACCTGCACATCGTTGTCGGTGAGCTGGCACCCAAATCCTGGGCCATCCGCAAACCGGAGCTGCTGTCGCTGTGGACTGCCGTACCGCTGTACCTGTTCTACTGGGCCATGTACCCGGCCATCTACCTGCTCAACGCCAGCGCCAACACCATCCTGCGCATCGCCGGCCAGGGCGAGCCGGGGCCGCACCACGAGCACCACTACAGCCGTGAAGAACTGAAACTGATCCTGCACTCCAGCCGTGGCCAGGACCCAAGCGACCAGGGCATGCGCGTGCTGGCTTCGGCCGTGGAAATGGGCGAGCTGGAAGTGGTCGACTGGGCCAACTCGCGCGAAGACATGGTCACCATCGACGCCCATGCGCCGCTGAAGCAGATCCTGGCCCTGGTGCGCCGCCACAAGTTCAGCCGCTACCCGGTGTACGACGCCGAGCGCGAGGAATTCACCGGCCTGCTGCACATCAAGGACCTGCTGCTGGAGCTGGCGGAGCTGGAGCACTTGCCCGAAGCCATCGACCTGGACGACCTCGCCCGGCCGCTTGAGCGCGTATCGCGCCACATGCCACTGGCCCAGTTGCTGGAGCAGTTCCGCAAGGGTGGTGCGCACTTTGTGCTGGTCGAAGAAGCCGATGGCAAGGTGATCGGCTACCTCACCATGGAAGACGTGCTGGAAGTGCTGGTCGGCGATATCCAGGACGAGCACCGCAAGACCGAACGCGGCATCCTCGCCTACCAGCCGGGCAAGTTGCTGGTCCGTGGCGACACGCCGCTGTTCAAGGTGGAGCGCCTGCTTGGGGTCGACCTTGACCACATCGAGGCGGAAACCCTGGCTGGCCTGGTCTACGAGACGCTAAAGCGCGTGCCTGAAGAAGAAGAGGTGCTGGAAGTCGAAGGGCTGCGGATCATCATCAAGAAGATGAAAGGGCCGAAGATCGTGCTGGCCAAAGTGCTCAAGCTGGATTGATGGCCATGGGGCTGCCGCGCAGCCCCTCTGGATTTGCGTATACCTGTAGGCGCGGCCTTGTGTAGCGATGGCCTGCCAAGCAGGCCCGACGCTCTCAAGGGTTACCCGCAGTAAAGTCCGGCAAGCCGCTGAGCGGCCTGTCGAACCGGTAAGGGATCGACTCCAGCGCCAAGCCTACGTTGCGCTGTACCACGAAATGCAGGTGTGGCCCGGTGCTGTTGCCGGTATTGCCCGACTTGGCCAGCATCTGCCCCTGGCGCACCCGCTGCCCCTCCTTCACCACCACCGAGTCGCGCATCAGGTGCAGGTAGACGCCCATGGTGCCGTCCGAGTGCAGCACCCTGACAAAGTTGCCCGACGGGTTGGGCTCGCGCCCGCTCTGGCTATTCTGCGTTTTCACCACCACCCCTTCGCGCGCCGCGATAATGGTGGTGCCTTCGGGCATGGCGATATCCATGGCATAGCGCCCCTTAGGCCCGAAATGGCTGACACGGCCATTGGGGCCCTGGGTCACGCGGAATGGCCCGCCAAGCCACGCGAACCCGTAGCGGAAGCCCTGCGGCCGCTTGCCCGGGTCACCCATGGCCTGCAGCAGGGTCGAGCGGTAATTCAGCAACAAACCGGGCCGCCCCCTCAGCACGCTGAGCATTTGCGTGGTGCCCGGTGGCAGCAGCCGGCGCACGATACGCGGGGCATCACCGCCCTGGGCGTTCACCAGGTTGTCCAGGCGCAGCTCGACCTCGACCGGAACATGCAGTTGGTTGCGTGCCGAAAAGCTCACACCGCCGTTGAACACTTTCGCGTTCAGGAACACTTGGCCTTCGAGCGTTTCGACCATGGGCTCAAGCAAATTCAACGGCCTGGCGCCAGGGCCGGGGCGGTCGGAATAGGAAATGACACCGGACTCGTCGGTGCTCTTGTAAAGGGTCACACCCAGGCTCGACGCCGAGGCCATGAAAAGTGCACAGAACAGCAGCAGGCGCCCGGGCATGATAGTGGCTTTTTGACAGTTGAGGTCTGTCGAAGACTAGCAGCAGGTTTAACGGCAAGTGTTGCAGTTGGTCGGATGGCTCAGGCCCCTGGGGTGAAATGCTTCTGCGCGGTGCCACGGGCAATCAGCCGCGACAGGTAATCGAGCTTCTGCGCATCCTGGTCGACGAACTTGAAGGTCAGTTGCAGCCAGTCGCTGTCCGGCTTGGGCTCCAGCGCCGCGACGGCGTGCAGATAGCCGTTCAGGCGGGCGACTTCGGCACTTTCGCCTTGCTCCAGGTCCAACACTGCACCTTCCAGCACCTGTGGCAGCACATCGCCGCGGCGTACCACCAGCAGAGCCTCTTTCAGGCTTAACGCCTTGATCACGCACGGCTGCATGCCATCGGCCAGGCGCAGTTGCCCTTGCCCCCGACCGGTCGGGGTGGCCGCGGCCGGCGTGGGCGCCTTGGCCGCTGGCCTGGCAGCAGCCGGTGCCAGTGCCGGCGCTGCAACCTTTACCGCCTCCGGCTTGCCGACGGTCAGCGCACTCAAGGAATCGTTGGCGAACGCCGGGTTGGCGCGCGCCGGGGCGATGGCCGTCAGGCTGTCGAGCTTGCCGATCTTGGTCAGGGCCTTTTTCACCTTGGTCAGCAACTGCTCGTTGGTGAATGGCTTGCCGACAAAATCGGAAACACCGGCCTGGATCGCCTGGATGACGTTTTCCTTGTCGCCACGGCTGGTCACCATGATGAACTGCAGGTGCTTCAACGCAGGCTGCTGGCGGCACCAGGTGAGCAATTCCAGGCCCGACATCTCGGGCATTTCCCAGTCGCACAGCACCAGGTCGAACGCCTCCTTGCCCAGCATGGCCATGGCCTTGCGACCATTGACGGCATCGTCGATCGTCATGCCCGGGAAGGCACTGCGCAGGCACTTGCGGACCAGGTCGCGGATAAACGGGGCGTCATCCACGACCAGCACATTCACTTTACTCATCGAAACTCCTTCTGAACCCGACTAGCCTACTGCCAAATACTGGCTACTTGCTACCACCTGGTAACGCCGGGCGTTCATCCGATCGTTCGCGGGTGCCTGCCGGCTCTCGGCCGTAAACGAAAACGCCCGGCCAAGGCCGGGCGTCGCTGCTCGGGGCAACCTTACTTATCGTCAGATTCACCAGGAACATTAGCCTTTTCGCCATCGGCGGGCGCGGTGCCCTGCACTTCTGCAGTCATTCGCTTGAGGCCCATGTGACGCACATCGGTACCGCGGACCAGGTAGATCACCAACTCGGAGATATTGCGTGCATGGTCGCCAATACGTTCCAGCGAGCGCAGCACCCAGATCACGCTCAGTACCCGCGAAATCGAGCGCGGGTCTTCCATCATGTAGGTCACCAGTTCACGCAGGGCGGTCTTGTACTCCCGGTCGATGGTCTTGTCGTACTGAGCCACGGACAGTGCCAGGTCGGCGTCGAAGCGGGCAAAAGCGTCCAGCGCATCGCGGACCATGTTGCGCACCTGGTCACCGATGTGGCGCACTTCCACATAGCCCCGTGGCGACTCGCCTTCTTCACACAGCTGGATGGCCCGGCGGGCGATCTTGGTCGATTCGTCACCAATGCGCTCCAGGTCGATCACCGACTTGGAGATACTGATGATCAGGCGCAAGTCGGAGGCCGCCGGCTGCCGACGGGCGAGGATACGCAGGCATTCCTCGTCGATATTGCGCTCCATCTGGTTGATCTGCTCGTCAACCTCGCGCACTTGCTGGGCCAAGCCCGAATCGGCTTCGATCAGCGCGGTGACCGCGTCGTTGACCTGTTTTTCAACCAGCCCGCCCATGGCCAGCAGGTGGCTGCGCACCTCTTCCAGCTCGGCATTGAACTGCTGGGAAATGTGGTGGGTAAGGCTTTCTTTGTTGATCATGCTGTCGCTCCGCGAAGTTGCTAGCCGCTAGCTGCAAGCTTCAAGTGGTTCGTGTCGTTCCCTGGCTCCGCGCTAACCGCTTCATCTTGCAGCTTGCAGCTCGAAGCTTGCAGCTGCGCCAAAGGCGCTCTTAGCCGTAGCGACCAGTGATGTAGTCTTCGGTCTGCTTCTTCGCCGGGTTGGTGAACAGGGTATCGGTGTCGCCAAACTCGACCAGCTTGCCCATGTACATGAACGCGGTGTAGTCCGAAACACGGGCAGCCTGCTGCATGTTGTGGGTCACGATGACGATGGTGTACTTGGCTTTGAGTTCGTAGATCAGTTCCTCGACCTTGAGGGTCGAGATCGGGTCCAGCGCCGAGCACGGCTCATCCAGCAGCAGCACCTCAGGCTCCACGGCGATGGTGCGGGCGATGACCAGCCGTTGTTGCTGGCCACCAGACAGGCCCAGGGCCGACTCGTGCAGGCGGTCCTTGACCTCGTCCCACAGCGCCGCGGCCTTCAACGCCCACTCGACGGCCTCGTCGAGCACGCGCTTTTTGTTGATGCCCTGAATGCGCAGGCCATAGACCACGTTTTCGTAAATGGTCTTGGGAAAGGGGTTGGGCTTCTGGAACACCATGCCCACACGGCGGCGCAGCTCGGCGACATCTTCGCCCTTGCGGTAGATGTTGTTGCCATACAAGTTCACGGCACCCTGTACGCGGCAACCGTCAACCAGGTCGTTCATGCGGTTGAACGTGCGCAACAAGGTCGACTTGCCGCAGCCGGAGGGGCCGATGAACGCGGTCACGCGCTGCTTGGGGATGTTCATGCTGACATCGAACAAGGCCTGCTTGTCGCCGTAGAACAGGCTTAGCCCCGGTACCTCGATGGCCACGGTTTCTTCGGCCAGGCGCAGGCCCTGCTTGCTGCGGCCCAGGGCAGACATGTCGATGCCGTGGGTGTGGGATTCGTTCTGCATGGTTGACTCCGTTTGTAGCTGCAAGCTTCGAGCTGCAAGCTGCCAGTTTGGGCAAAGCGGCAATCTGCTTGGAGCTTGCCGCTTGTGGCTTAAAGCTTCAATCAGCTGTCCAGCGCCTTGTACTTTTCGCGCAGGTGGTTGCGGATCCATACCGCCGACAGGTTCAGGGCCGCGATCACCAGCACCAGCAACAGCGCCGTGGCGTAGACCAGCGGCCGCGCGGCTTCTACGTTGGGGCTCTGGAAGCCGACGTCATAGATGTGGAAGCCCAGGTGCATGATCTTCTGGTCCAGGTGCAGGTACGGGTAGTTACCGTCAACCGGCAACGACGGCGCCAGCTTCACCACACCCACCAGCATCAGCGGCGCCACCTCGCCCGCAGCGCGGGCCACGGCGAGGATCATGCCGGTCATCATCGCCGGGCTGGCCATGGGCAACACAATCCGCCACAGCGTTTCGGCCTTGGTCGCACCCAGCGCCAGCGAGCCTTCACGCACCGTACGCGGAATGCGCGCCAGGCCTTCTTCGGTGGCCACGATCACCACAGGCACTGCCAGCAGCGCCAGGGTCAGCGACGCCCACAGCAAGCCTGGTGTACCCAGGGTTGGCGCGGGCAGCGCTTCGGGGAAGAACAGGCGGTCGATCGAGCCACCCAGCACATACACGAAGAAACCCAAACCAAATACGCCGTAGACGATCGCCGGCACCCCCGCCAGGTTGTTCACGGCAATGCGGATCAGCCGGGTTACCGGCCCCTGCCTTGCGTATTCACGCAAGTAGACTGCCGCAAGCACGCCGAACGGGGTGACGATCACGGCCATGATCAGGGTCATCATCACGGTACCGAAGATGGCCGGGAAGATGCCGCCCTCGGTGTTGGCTTCACGCGGGTCGTCGCTCAGGAATTCCCATACCTTGGCAAAGTAGGTGCGCAGCTTGGTAAAAGCAGACATGCCGTTTGGCTGGAGGGCGTGCACCACCTTGTTCAGGCTGATTTCCACTTCACGGCCGTTGCCATCGCGGGCCACCAGGCTGTCACGCGCGAGAGCCTGGTGCAGGCCGCCGAGGCGCGCTTCGATAGCCTGGTAGCGGCTGTTCAGTTCGGCGCGCTCGGCGTCCATGTCCGCCTGGGCGGTAGCGTCCAGCTTGCCGTCCAGCTCCAGCTTGCGGGCATGCAGCCGCAGGCGCTCCAGGCCATGGTTGATGGCCCCGATGTCTTTCTTCTCCAGTTGCTGCAATTCACCGTTGAGCTGGCTGGCACGCTTGAGCCGCGCTTGCAACTCGCTCCAGGCAGCCGGGCCTTCGGCAACCACCCGGCCCTGTTCCTTGACGCTGACCAGGTAGCCATAGAAGTTGCCCCACTCGCGGCGCTCCAGGGCCATCAGGTCGGCCGGGCGCTGCTCGTCGACCAGCCAATCGCCGACCACCCAGGTGAAATCGCTGCCATAGAGGTCGCGGTTACCGACCTTGATCAGTTCACGGCTCATGAACTCCGGGCCCTGGTCCGGTACCGGCAGGCCGGCACCTTTGAGGCGGGCACGCGGTACGTCCTCCTGCTGCACCACTTCGCCAATCACCACTTGGCCAGCCTGGCCCGGCACCTGGTAGGTGGCCTGCACCAGGTCGGCCGGCCAGAAGTGGCCCAGGCCGCGCACGGCGATGACCGCCAGCAGGCCAACGGTCATGATCACCGCCATGGCCACTGCGCCGCCGCTCATCCACACACCGGGGGCGCCGCTCTTGAACCAGCCTTTGAGGGAATCCTTTTTCACGGATCGCTACCTTTCTATCAAAGCGACGAGTATTTCTTGCGCAGACGCTGGCGAATCAGCTCGGCCAAGGTGTTCATGACGAAGGTGAACATCAGCAGTACCAGCGCGGCCAGGAACAGCACGCGGTAGTGGCTGCCGCCGACTTCCGATTCGGGCATTTCCACGGCCACGTTGGCGGCCAGGGTGCGCATGCCCTCGAACAGGTTCATTTCCATCACCGGCGTATTGCCGGTGGCCATCAGCACGATCATGGTTTCGCCCACTGCGCGGCCCATGCCGATCATCAGCGCCGAGAAGATGCCCGGGCTGGCGGTGAGGATGACCACACGGGTCAGGGTCTGCCAGGGGGTGGCGCCCAGCGCCAGCGAGCCCAGGGTGAGGCTACGCGGCACGCTGAACACGGCGTCTTCGGCGATGGAGTAGATATTGGGGATGACCGCGAAGCCCATGGCGATGCCGACCACCAGGGCATTGCGCTGGTCGTAGGTGATGCCCAGATCGTTGGTGATCCACAGGCGCATGTCGCCAGCAAAGAACCAGTTTTCCAGGTACGGGCTCATGGCCAGGGCGAACCAGCCGATCAGCAGGATCACCGGAATCAGAATCGCCGCTTCCCAGCCGTCAGGTACCCGCAGGCGTATCGCCTCTGGCAGGCGGGTCCAGGCGAAGCCCACCAGCAGAATGCCGAACGGCATCAGCAGGAACAGGCTGAAGACCCCCGGCAGGTGACCTTCCAGGTAGGGGGCAAGGAACAGGCCGGCGAAGAAACCGAGGATCACCGTCGGCATCGCCTCCATCAGTTCGATCACCGGCTTGACCTTGCGCCGCATGCCCGGGGCCATGAAGTAAGCGGTATAGATGGCGGCGGCGACCGCCAGCGGGGCTGCCAGGATCATGGCGTAGAACGCGGCCTTGAGGGTACCGAAGGTCAGCGGCGACAGGCTGAGCTTGGGCTCGAAGTCGGCGTTGGAAGCGGTCGACTGCCAGACGTACTTAGGCTCGTCGTAGTTCTCGTACCAGACCTTGCCCCACAACGCGCTGAAGGAAATTTCCGGGTGCGGGTTGCGCAGGCTCAGCGGCAGCAGCTTGCCGCCTTGTTCGATGATGATACGGTTGGCACGCGGCGACAGGGCCAGGATGCCCGGGCCTTCGGCGACGTGTTCGACCAGCAGCGTACGGTGCGCCGTACTGTGGAACACTCCAAGCTGGCCGTTCGCGTCCAGCGCGATGAAGCCCTTGCGGCGCTCTTCGGCGTCGATCTGCACGATCGGTGCCTTGCCCAGCTGGAAGGTACGGATCTGCTTGAGGCGCGATTCGCCATCCGGGTCGCGGGCCATGAACCACTGGGCCAGGCCGCCCCTGGAGTCACCGACGATCAGCGAAATACCACCCACCAGTTGCCCCGTGGCGGTCACTTCGGTGTCGGCACTGTCGGCCAGTTTATAGCGGCCGTTGAGGCTCCTGTCGCGCAGGCTGAACACGTCGGCCGTGGCCCGGCCGTTGATCACGTACAGCCAGTGCTGGCGCGGATCGATGAAAATGTTCTTCACCACCTCGGTCATCTGCGGCAGGACGATGCGGTTCTGCTCCGTGGTGACTTCTTCGGTCAGCATGTTCTCGCTACGGGTCAACTCCAGCACCTGCAGTTGCGCACCGGTGGAGCCGGCCAGCACCAGGGTGTCACCGTTGGCATTGACGCTCACGTGCTCCAACGCACGGCCCTGCTCGTCGAGCACGAATGGCTGCTCGCCGTAGGGGTAGTCGATGCTGGCGGTAATCGCCTTTTTGTTGTCCGGGTAGGTGATCTTGTAGGCGTGGTGGAACACCAGCGCCTGACCGTTGGACAGGCCCAGCACCACCAGCGGGCTGCCCGGCTGGTCGGCCCCGATCGAAGTGACCTGGGTACCGGCGGGTACCGGCAGGTCGATGCGCTTGAGCGCTTGGCCGGTCTTGGCATCGAAGAACAACGCCTGGCCTTTGTCCGAAACCCGCATGCCCACCAGGTTCTGCTCTTCCAGCGCGATCATCAGCGGCTTGCCGGCATCCTGCTGCAGCCAGGTTGGCTGCAGGGCTTGCTTGCGCGTCAGCTCGGCGCCCTGGAACAGCGGCAGCACTACATAAGCCAGGTAGAAGAAGATCAACGTAATGGCGGCCAAAACGGCAAGGCCGCCCACCAGCACATACCAGCGGGTCAGGCGGTCCTTGAGCGCGCGCAAGCGGCGCTTGCGTTGCAACTCGGGCGTATTGAAATCAATGCGCACGGGCTGGGGTTTTTGGGTCATGTTGGAGTTGGCCAGATCATTCATGCGCACACCCTAGCGGTCCCGTGTGACAAAAACATTACAAAATGGTGACGCGCGAAAGCCCGCCGCACAGGTTACCTGGCTTCGGGCCGGGAATTCGGGGGAGAGGCCGGGCGGTGGCACCGGCCTCCCCTGCAATCACTTACTGCTTGGCAACGCTACCGGCATGGGACAGGCCCAAATCTGCCAGGGTCTTGTCGACGACCTTGGCCGGCAGCGGGATGTAGCCGTCCTTGACCACCACCTGCTGCCCAGCCTGCGACAGCACCAGCTTGACGAACTCGGCTTCCAGCGGCGCCAGTGGCTTGTTCGGCGCCTTGTTCACGTACACGTACAGGAAGCGCGACAGTGGGTAGGTGCCGTTCAGGGCGTTGGCTTCGTTGTCTTCAACGAACGCGCTGCCTTCTTTCTTGGCCAGGGCTACGGTCTTGACGCTGGCTGTCTTGTAGCCGATGCCCGAGTAACCGATGCCGTTGAGCGAAGAGCTGATCGACTGCACGACCGAAGCCGAACCGGGTTGTTCGTTGACGTTAGGCTTGAAGTCGCCTTTGCACAGGGCCTCTTCTTTGAAGTAGCCATAGGTGCCGGAAACCGAGTTGCGGCCGAACAGCTGGATCGGCTTGTTGGCCAGGTCGCCGGTCACACCTACATCACCCCAGGTCTTGACCTCGGCCTTGCCCCCACACAAGCGGGTCGAGGAGAAGATGGCATCGACCTGCGCCATGGTCAGGCCCTTGATCGGGTTGTCCTTGTGCACGAACACGGCCAGGGCGTCGACGGCAACGGGAATAGCGGTCGGTTTGTAGCCGTACTTCTGCTCGAAGGCTTGCAGCTCGACGTCCTTCATCTTGCGGCTCATCGGGCCGAGGTTGGCAGTGCCTTCGGTCAACGCAGGTGGCGCGGTGGAGGAACCCGCCGCCTGGATCTGGATGTTTACGTTCGGATATTCCTTCTTGTAGGCCTCGGCCCACAGCGTCATCAGGTTGGCCAAGGTGTCGGAGCCGACGCTGGAGAGGTTGCCCGAAACACCGGTGGTCTTGGTGTACGTCGGGATCGCAGGATCGACAGCGGCCACCGCGTTGGCGGTTGCAACGCCAGCGGCGGCGAACGTGAGGGCCGCCATCAAACGCTTCAGTTTCATGCCTTGCTCCTAGCAGGAATATTGGGGTGCTGGATGGAACGGGCCCCAGTATCGGCAGGCCGCATGAACACGATATGACCTAATTGTGACAAATGGATTAAAGGCCATCATTTGAGGGCCGCGCCAACCGCCAGCGCAGCTCAGCGTTTGTTGGCGAGCAGATAAACCCCTACGCCCAGCCCGACGGCACACAACCCCGCCACATAGTAGGCCGGCGCCATGGGGCTGATCTTGAGCAGCGCCGTCACCACCATCGGCGTCAGCCCGCCAAAGATCGCGTAGGCCACGTTGTACGAGAACGACAACCCACTGAAGCGCACCACCGCCGGGAACGCCTTGACCATCACATAAGGCACCGCGCCGATCACTCCCACGCACAGGCCGGTTACCGCATACAGCGGGAACAGCAACTCGGGCCGGGTTGGCAAGCTATGGTAGAAGCTCCAGGAGGTTATCAGCAGCAACAGGCTGCCAATCACGAACACTCGGCCCGCGCCAAATCGGTCCGCCAGGCTGCCAGCGCTGATGCAGCCGAAGCTGAGCAGTACGATGGCCAGGCTGTTGGCCTTGAGCGAGTCGGTGGGGCTGATGTGGTAGATGCTCTGCAACAGCGCCGGGGTCATCAGGATGAGCACGACGATGGCCGCCGACAGCATCCAGGTCAGCAGCATCGACAAGATGATCGCGCCACGATGGTCGCGCAGCACCGCACGCAGCGGTAGCTCTTCTGCCAGGGCCTTGCGCTGCTGCATCTCGGCGAATACCGGCGTTTCGTGCAGCCAGCGGCGCAGGTAGACCGAGAACAGGCCGAACACGCCACCCAGCAGGAAGGGGATGCGCCAGGCGTAATCCGCGACTTCTGCAGGGCTGTAGACCGTGTTGATCAGCGTGGCGACCAGCGACCCCAGCAGAATGCCCGAGGTCAGGCCGGCCGTGAGGGTGCCGCAGGCGTAACCGGTGTTACGCGCCGGTACGTGCTCGGAAACGAACACCCAGGCGCCCGGCACTTCCCCTCCGATCGCAGCGCCCTGGATAACCCGCATCAGCAGCAGCAGGATCGGTGCCCACATGCCGATCTGGGCATACGTTGGCAGCAGACCCATGATCAGCGTCGGCAGGGCCATCATGAAAATGCTCAGGGTGAACATCTTCTTGCGCCCGAGCAGGTCGCCAAAGTGGGCCATGATGATGCCGCCCAGCGGCCGCGCCAGGTATCCGGCCGCGAAGATGCCGAAGGTTTGCATCAGGCGCAGCCACTCGGGCATGTCGGCCGGGAAGAACAGCTTGCCGACCACCGTGGCGAAGAACACGAAGATGATGAAGTCGTAGAACTCCAGCGCCCCGCCCAGTGCGGACAGTGAGAGGGTCTTGTAGTCACTGCGGGTCAGCGGCCGCGAGGGCTGCTCGATACTGCTCGGCACGGAAGTCATCGCTGGTTGTTCTCTTTATAGGGCATGCAGGCCGCTGGGCGCGCGGCTTCTGGATTGGGAGACCAGCGAAGATAGCAAATTGCCGAGGCGTGCTGATAGCGCTACAAAAACCCTACAGATATTCACGAATGTGCGGTCGTCGCTGGCCGTTATGCTCTATATACTGGCAACTCGTAGGAAAAGGTTGCGCCTAACGTGGGATGTTGTGCGAAAACGCCGGTCTTTATTGTCAGGCGGTTTCGCAGAGTTTCCCTACGGCCGCCCAGTGAAACGAAATCGGCGTAGTATGTTTCAAGCTGAATCGTTTACCCGGCCCTCGCGCCACACCAACGAAAGCGTCACGGGTCAGAGGCCCCATCGCATGATTGAGCTCGAACAAGAAGATCCTATCCCGCAGGGCGACCTGGCCTTGCAGATCACTGCACTCCCGCGCGAGACCAATGGGTTTGGCGACATCTTCGGCGGCTGGCTGGTCGCCCAGATGGACCTGGCCGGCACTGCCATGGCCAGCCGTGTCGCCGGTGGCCGGGTAGCCACCGTGGCCATCGACCGCATGGCGTTCCTCGTGCCGGTCGCCGTGGGCGCGCAGCTGTCGTTCTATACCCAGACCCTGGAAATCGGCCGTAGCTCGATCCAGATGATGGTCGAAGTGTGGAGCGACGACCCGCTGTCCAGCGAATGGCGCAAGGTCACCGAGGCGGTATTCGTCTTCGTCGCCATCGACGGCAGCGGCCGCACGCGCTCGGTGCCTCGTCGCTGAGCCTTGCCGGCGGTAAACTCATTGCAGGTGCCCGGGTCCAAGGCCCACTGGCAATCAATGAGACAAGTGCAATGGCAACCTTCCAGGTCGTAACCGAGCAACATGGCGAACTGAACTGCTGGCGTATCAGCAGCAACCACGCCGAACTCCTGATCGCCCAGCAGGGCGCACAGATCCTCAGCTACCAGCGGGTGGGCGAGCCGCCACTGCTGTGGCTGAGCGACCAGGCCATCTTCGGCAAGGGCAAGTCGGTGCGCGCCGGGGTACCCGTGTGCTGGCCGTGGTTCGGCAACCTGCAGCGTAACCCCCAGGCTGTGCAGGCCATGTACAACGGAGCGCAGGCGCCTGCCCACGGCCTTGCGCGCGCTCGAGACTGGCAATTGCTGGGTATCGAGGAAGTCGGCCAGCAACTGCAGATCGAATTCGCGCTGCCAGAAGCGCAGGGTCAACTGCCCGACTGGCCGCATTCAGTCGAACTGAAACTGATGGTAGCGCTTGGCGCGGACCTGAAACTGAACCTCACCAGTCGCAACGTGGGCACTGCACCCGTCACCATCAGCCAAGCCCTGCACAGCTACTTTGCGGTCAGTGACGTGCGCCAGGCCCAGGTCGAAGGGGTGGAGGGGCTGAGTTACATCGAAACCTTGGCTGACTGGCAACAGCGCCAGCAGCAGGGGCCGCTCACGTTCACCGGGGAGACTGACCGGATCTACCTCGGCGCCCCGCAAACGCTGAGCATTGTCGACCCGCACTGGAACCGGCGGATAACCCTGACCAGCAGTGGCTCGCGTTCGGCGGTTATCTGGAACCCCTGGACCGAACGGGCCAGGGAGCTGCCGGACATGGCCGATGAGGGTTGGCAACGGATGCTATGCATCGAGACGGCGAATGTGTGGGATGACCTGGTGGAGTTGAAGCCTGGGGCCAGTCATTCGCTGGGCGTGGTGCTGGCTAGCGAAGCGCTTTGAGTACCCGGGACCGCTGCGCGGTCCTTTCGCGACACAAGGCCGCTTGTGTCTTGAGAGGGGATTAGAATCTGCAGTGAGAGCGGTGAATGACAAGCTGAATGCCGCAGGTGCCTAGAGCACGAGCAGGAGCAGAAGCTGTCATTCACCGTTCCACTTGTGGGAGCGGGCGTGCCCGCGAACACCGGCGCAGCCGGTGCCAGACACCGCGTCGCCTGCTTCGCGGGCAAGCCCGCTCCCACAATGAATCGCGCAGGCTCTTCAAATTTTGGGCAAGACAGTTGCTGTTACTGGCGATCGCGAGCCGTTGCAGGTGCGGCCTTGTGTGGGGAGGTCTCAGAGGTCGGCGTCTTCCACCACCCTCACCTTTGCGGCATCCAGCGCATAGGCGGCATCGGCCAGATCATTGCTGACCTTCTCCACCTTCAATTTGCCGGTGACCCACAGTGGGGTGTAGATGTCATCGATCTTCAGGCCTTTCGGGTAGCGCACCAGCACCAGCTGATTGGGCGGCGGAGGCGGTACGTGGATGCACGCGCCCGGGTAGGGCACCAGGAAGAACAACGTGCTGTTACCCTTGGCATCGCTTTCCAGCGGTACCGGGTAACCGCCCAGGCGGATGTCCTTGCCATTCATGGCTGGCACGGTCTTGGTGGAATACATCACCGCCGGCAGACCCTTGCTCTGCTTGAGGCCGCCCTTGTCGGTGAAGGTACCCATGGCTTCCGGCGAGTTATGGTCGATTTCGGGCATCTGCTCGAGCGCCTTCTGGTCCGACTTGGGCATCAGTTCAAGCCAGTCGGTTTCAGGCAGTTCGGCATGGGCCAGGGTGCTGGCCAACAGCAGGGGCAGGAGAAAAAAGGCACGCATGACAATGCTCGGCAACTCGATGGAATTGCCGAGCATTCTAACCGGTATTCAGCGTTTCTTGATGAACCCGTAGATCACCAGAAGGACAATGGCACCGACCAGCGCGCCGAAGAAGCCCGCCGCCTGCCCAGCCTGGTAAATGCCCAGCGCCTGGCCGCCATAGGTGGCCAACAGCGAACCGGCAATACCCAGCAGGATGGTCATGATCCAGCCCATGCTGTCGTCGCCTGGTTTGATGAAGCGGGCCAGTAGGCCGACGATGAGGCCGATGAAGATGGTTCCGATGATGCCCATGGCAATCCCTCTGCAGTGAAAATGGAACAAGCCAAAGCCTAGACAGCGCTTCGGCTTGTTGCCATTTCAGAGGGCAAGCCGCTGGTAGAAGTTCGATCAGTTGCTGATCAGGGCCTCTACCTCGGCAATTTTGTGCTCGAGGGTAGCCATGTCGTGGCAGCGCAGGGTGGCGTGGCCTACCTTGCGGCCGGCCTTGAAAGCCTTGCCGTAGTGGTGCAGGTGGCAGCCATCGATGGTGATCACCTTGTCCACGGCAGGCACTTCACCGATGAAGTTGAGCATCGCACTCTCGCCCACCTTGGCGGTGGAGCCCAGCGGCAGGCCGGCCACCGCGCGCAGGTGGTTCTCGAACTGGCTGCATTCGGCACCTTCGATGGTCCAGTGCCCGGAGTTGTGCACGCGCGGGGCGATTTCGTTGGCCTTCAGGCCACCGTCGACTTCGAAGAACTCGAACGCCATCACGCCCACGTACTCCAGCTTTTGCAGTACACGGCCTACATAGTCTTCAGCCAAAGCCTGCAGCGGGTGTGCCTGGCTGGCCACCGACAGGCGCAGGATGCCGCTCTCGTGGGTGTTGTGCACCAGCGGGTAGAAACGGGTTTCGCCATCACGGGCCCGTACGGCCACCAGCGAGACTTCGCCGGTAAAGGGTACAAAGCCTTCCAGCAGGCAGGGCACGCTGCCCAGTTCGGCGAAGGTATCAACCACGTCTTCAGGCGTGCGCAGCACCTTCTGGCCCTTGCCGTCGTAACCCAGGGTACGGGTTTTCAGCACGGCTGGCAGGCCGATGCTGGCGACTGCGGCGTCCAGGTCGGCTTGCGAGAGGATGTCGGCGAAAGCCGGGGTAGGAATACCCAGGTCGCGGAACATGCTCTTCTCGAACAAGCGGTCACGGGCGATGCGCAGCGCTTCGGCGCTGGGGTAGACCGGTACGAACTGCGAGAGGAAGGCCACGGTTTCGGCCGGGACACTCTCGAACTCGAAGGTCACCAGGTCAACTTCGTCAGCCAACTGGCGCAGGTGCTCCTGATCGCCGTAATCGGCCCGCAGGTGCTCGCCCAGAGGCGCAGCGCAAGCATCCGGCGCCGGGTCGAGGAAAGCGAAATTCATGCCCAGCGGGGTACCCGCCAGGGCCAGCATGCGGCCCAGCTGGCCGCCACCGATTACACCGATCTTCATGGGTTGAGCCTCAAGCCTGGCGCGGGTCTGGGTTGTCCAGCACGGTGTCGGTCTGTTCCGTGCGGAATCGCTTCAGCGCAGCGTGGAATTGCGGGTATTTGGCACCCAGGATGCTGGCCGACAACAGCGCCGCATTCACTGCACCGGCACGGCCGATGGCCAGGGTGGCAACCGGTACGCCGGCTGGCATCTGCACGATCGACAGCAGCGAGTCGACGCCCGAGAGCATCGACGACTGCACCGGCACGCCCAGCACCGGCAGGTGGGTCTTGGCGGCGCACATGCCCGGCAGGTGGGCAGCGCCACCAGCACCCGCGATGATCACCTCGATGCCACGGCCCTCGGCCTCTTCGGCGTACTGGAACAGCAGATCCGGGGTGCGGTGGGCGGACACCACCTTCACTTCGTAGGGAATGCCGAGTTTTTCCAGCATATCGGCGGTGTGGCTAAGGGTGGACCAATCGGACTTGGAGCCCATGATCACGCCAACCAGTGCACTCATCGTCGAGCCTCTCCTGCAAGCGCCTTCTGGCGCGCTATAAAGCAACAAGCCACGCGGGTAGGCCGGCGTGGCTTGTCATACGGATTCTAATCGGCCCGGTGGCCGAAGGCGCGGGATTGTAGCGTACTTGCAGGCGGGCCGCCCACCCCTGCAAGCACATGACAGATAAAAGGGCAAGCTGTCTCGCGGGACAACTTTTTCCGGCTGCGACGCGTAACGGCAGTTGCAAGAGGATTGAACACCCCTGTTCAAACTTCTTGGAGAAAAAGATGGCCAGACCATTTTTCACCTCACTGCTGTTTTGCATGACGATGGCCCTTCAGGCCTCCCCCACATGGGCTGCGAGAACCTTGGTGGTTACTATCTATCCGCACGATGAACTAGCCGATGTGAGCGACAAACAGATCGATAAAGACTACGTGCAGCCGTGGCTGGAAGAAATGCGCAGAATCAGCAATCACTCAATTGAGGTCATCTTCAAGCGTGATGTTGCAGGCATTACCGATATTCCTTATCGCCAGATGCCTCCAGAAGATACCCACAGGGTCTTCAGCGCTGCAGCGCATCCACAGTTCAGGTGGCAGA
This sequence comes from Pseudomonas sp. PARCl1, assembly GCF_947311875.1. Taxonomy (NCBI): domain Bacteria; kingdom Pseudomonadati; phylum Pseudomonadota; class Gammaproteobacteria; order Pseudomonadales; family Pseudomonadaceae; genus Pseudomonas; species Pseudomonas sp. PARCl1. Next base: position 39,579 of record NZ_CAMZMX010000001.1, on the reverse strand, counting down.
AATCGATTTTGCTGACGCGCGATAGTTTCGGCCTCAACAGCGAAGGCGCAGAACACCTTGGCCTGGCCAAATTGGGCTATGCCCACGCGATCGCCTCAATGACCAGCTATGGCACCCTGGGGCATGAACTGGGTCACTTGATGAACGCCACTCACGAGGCAGCAGAGTTACGCTACAACCCATGGCCATGCGAGACCTTTGTCTATCCGGCCCGCTTCTCGCTTCGGGCCAATTGCTATCGCTACAGCGACCAGAACAGAGCGGCCATCGCCAATCACCTTGATCACGCGCTTCGTAACTGAAGAGGCTCACTCTGGCGCAGGCGTATTTTCCAGCTTGCGCCAGAGTAACCGCACGTTGGCCTTACGCACCAAGGCGCAGCGGTACAGGCGGATTTCCAGTGGTACATGCCACTGGCTGCCTCCGCAGATCGCCAACTCACCGCGTTCCAGCTCGCCCCGCATCGAAAGCCGGGGCACCCAGGCGATGCCCATGCCTTCCAGCGCCATGCTTTTGAGGCTGTCCGCCATGGCGGTTTCATAAACGGTGGTATAACGCACATTGCGCTGGCGCAGCAGCAGGTTGACCGACCGCCCGAGGAAGGCCCCGGCAGTATAAGCCAGCAGTGGCACGCTACTTTCACCTTCCAGGTCGAACATGGGCCTGCCATCGGCGCCCACCGCGCATACCGGCACCATTTCGGTATTGCCCATGTGCAGGGACGGGAAAATCTCGGCATCCATCTGCAAGGCGGCGTCAGGGTCGTAGAACGCCAGCATCAGGTCGCAGCCGCCCTCGCGCAGTGCATGCACGGCATCCCCTACGTTAGTCGCAACCAGGCGGGTGGCGATATTCAGGCCGTCATTACGCAGCTGTGCCACCCAACGCGGGAAAAAGCCCGACGCCAACGAGTGCGCTGCAGCCACCTGAATGACCTCCCCCTGGCCACCCTCAAGGTGATGCAAATGGCGGAGAATTTCGCCCAACTGGTCGACAACCGTGCGCGCCGTAACCAGAAACAGCTGCCCGGCCTCGGTCAGCTCTATCGGCGTGCGGGAACGGTTGACCAGTTGCAGGCCCAACGCTGCCTCAAGGCTGCGGATACGCCGGCTGAAGGCCGGTTGGGTGACGAAGCGCCGCTCTGCCGCCTGGGAAAAACTGCGGGTGGCGGCCAGCGCACTGAAATCTTCCAGCCATTTGCTTTCAAGGTTCACGAAGCACATCTCCCGTCGTGCACCAAAATGGAACACGCTCGAATTTCGATTGGCGTCACATGAATCACTATGCCGTTTGTGCATAGGTTAGCGTGCAACAGCATTGGCCGCAAAATCCCCTTAAGGCCTAGGATTGGCGCCATTCCGGCATGTGCCGGGTCAACATCGAGATGATATACATCATGTCCGCTGCTGCATCGTTCCGCGTCGAAAAAGATCTGTTGGGCACCCTGGAAGTACCTGCCGATGCTTACTACGGCATCCAGACCCTGCGCGCTGCCAACAACTTCCACCTCTCCGGTGTTCCGCTGTCGCACTACCCGAAACTGGTAGTGGGCCTGGCGATGGTCAAGCAGGCTGCTGCCGACGCCAACCGTGAGCTGGGGCACCTGAGCGATGCCAAGCATGCTGCCATCAGCGCCGCCTGCGGCCGCCTGATCAAGGGCGACTACCACGAGCAGTTCGTGGTCGACATGATCCAGGGTGGCGCCGGTACGTCCACCAACATGAACGCGAACGAAGTCATCGCCAACATCGCGCTGGAGGCTATGGGCCACCAGAAGGGTGAGTACCAGTACCTGCACCCGAACAACGATGTGAACATGGCGCAGTCGACCAACGACGCCTACCCGACGGCCATTCGCCTGGGCCTGCTGCTGGGTCACGATGCCCTGCTGGCCAGCCTCGAAAGCCTGATCCAGGCATTCGCCGCCAAAGGCAAGGAATTCGACCACGTACTGAAGATGGGCCGCACCCAGCTGCAGGACGCCGTGCCGATGACCCTGGGCCAGGAATTCCGTGCCTTCGCCACCACCATGACCGAAGACCTGCAGCGCCTGCGCTCGCTGGCGCCGGAGCTGCTGACCGAAATCAACCTGGGCGGTACCGCCATCGGCACCGGCATCAACGCCGACCCTGGCTACCAGGCCCTGGCCGTACAACGCCTGGCAATCATCAGCGGCCAGCCGCTGGTACCGGCTGCCGACCTGATCGAAGCCACCTCCGACATGGGTGCCTTCGTGCTGTTCTCCGGCATGCTCAAGCGCACCGCGGTCAAGCTGTCGAAGATCTGCAACGACCTGCGCCTGCTGTCCAGCGGCCCACGCACCGGCATCAACGAAATCAACCTGCCAGCGCGTCAGCCAGGCAGTTCGATCATGCCAGGCAAGGTCAACCCGGTTATCCCGGAAGCCGTCAACCAAGTCGCCTTCGCCATCATGGGCAACGACCTGGCCCTGACCGTTGCTGCCGAAGGTGGCCAGCTGCAGCTGAACGTCATGGAGCCGCTGATCGCCTACAAGATCTTCGACTCGATCCGCCTGCTGCAACGCGCCATGGACATGCTGCGCGAGCACTGCATCGTCGGCATCACCGCCAACGAGCAGCGCTGCCGTGAGCTGGTCGAACACTCGATCGGCCTGGTCACCGCCCTGAACCCATACATCGGCTACGAAAACGCCACCCGTATCGCCCGCGTTGCCCTGGAAACCGGCCGCGGCGTGCTGGAACTGGTGCGTGAAGAGAAGCTGCTGGACGAAGCGATGCTCAACGACATCCTGCGTCCGGAAAACATGATCGCGCCACGCCTGGTTCCGCTGAAGGCGTAACCGGCTGCTGCACACTGTCTCACCAGGTTAAGGGACTAGACACCTCTCAACCTTTCCAAGCCCGGGCTTATGCACCGGGCTTTTTTTTGCCTGCTGGCTTGCGCAGGCGCGTGCCCTGCCTACACCGGTAGACGTGGGAGCGGCCTGGCGCCGCAAAGGGGCTGCACAGCCGCCTTTGAATATCGGCACACAACTTGCTCCGTAATGTGTTCCAGGCCCACGGGATTACCCAGCATGCTGCACAGCCACCTGACCACCCTCAACGCGGTTTCGCTGATACTCAACGTCTTCCAAGCAGACGGTGCTGAGGCTTCGGCGCTGCTCGCCGGTAGCGGCATTGGCCCGGCAGACCTGGGGCACGCGGACGCGCGCATCACCACACAGCAGGAACTGCAAGTGTGTGCCAACGCCGTGGCCCGGCGCGAAGACATCGGCCTGGAGCTGGGCCAGCGCATGCATGTGTCGTGCTATGGCATGCTCGGTTACGCCCTGCTCTCCAGTGCCACTTTGGGTGACGCCCTGCGCCTGGCGCTTCAGTATCCGGCACTGCTGGGAACAGTCTTCTCGCTGCGCTTGCGCGACGATGGCCAACGCGTCTGGTTCAGCGCCAGCGAGTACCACGACAACCCGGCATTGAGCGCTTTCAATGCCGAGTTCTGCCTGGTTTCGCTGAAAGTCATCTGTGACGACCTGCTTGGCCGCCCATTGCCGCTGCTGGAGGCACGCTTCGAGCACCCTCGGCCTGACTACCATGCACGCTATGCCGGTGCGTTCCAGTGCCCAGTGGTGTTTGCGGCGCAAGACAATGCCTTTGCCTTCGAGCGGCGCTGGCTGGATACGCCGCTGCCGTTGGCTGACCCGATCACCCACAAAGCCATGAGTGAACGCTGCCGGCGCCTGAACCTGGAATTCACGGGTCGCCAGGCCTGGCTGGGGCGGATTCGCCAGTTGCTTACGCAACAACTGGACGCCGCGCCAGGGCTGGACGGGCTGGCACGGCAGATGAACTGCTCGTCGCGCACGTTGCGCCGGCATTTGCAGGCGCTGGGTAGCAGTTACCAGCAGTTGCTGGACGAACTGCGGTTCGAGCGGGCCAAGCAGTTGCTGGCCGATGAGCAGATGCCAATCTACCGCATTGCCGAAACCCTGGGGTTCAGCGAAACGGCCAGTTTCCGGCATGCCTTTCAGCGTTGGAGTGGTGTAGCGCCCAGCCATTTCCGCGGTTGACCTGTGCTGGCTGCTTCGCGGGCTCGCCCGCTCCCACAGGAACTGCACAAGTTCCGAGTACTGTGGGATACCTGTGGGAGCGGGCGAGCCCGCGAAGCAGCCAGCACAGGAAAACCCGGCCATAGAGCTTGGCCACATCGATCCCCTTTTGGCCAGTTGCGTCGTTCTCCGCCACTGGCCCACCGCTGAAAATGGCCCCACGCCAGTCCCTACCGGAGAACAACAATGCTGACGATCTATTCCGATGATCACCGCCTGCACCATGGCCGCTGCGAGCTGATCGACGGCAAGCTGATGCCGTGTTTCGAAATGCCCTCGCGCGCTGACCATGTGCTCGACCAGGTCAAAAAACGCAACCTCGGTGACATCCAGGGCCCTACCGACTTCGGCCGCGCGCCCTTGCTGCGCATCCACAGCGCCGACTACCTAGACTTTTTCGAAGGCGCCTGGGCGCGCTGGGCGGCGCTGGGCCAGGAAGGCGACCTGCTGCCGTTCACCTGGCCTGCACGCACCTTGCGCCAGGTAAAACCCACCGGCCTGCACGGCGAGTTGGGCTATTACAGCTTCGATGCCGGTGCGCCGATCACCGCCGGCACCTGGCAGGCGGCCTACAGTGCCGCCCAGGTTGCCCTCACCGCTCAGGCAGCGATCCAGCAAGGCGCGCACAGCGCCTTTGCCCTGTGCCGCCCACCAGGGCACCACGCCGCCGGCGAAGTGATGGGTGGCTACTGCTACCTGAACAACGCCGCCATCGCCGCCCAGGCATTCCTCGACCAGGGTCGGCGCAAGGTTGCCATCCTCGATGTCGACTACCACCACGGCAATGGCACCCAGGACATCTTCTACCGCCGCAACGATGTGTTCTTCGCTTCGATCCACGGCGACCCGCAAGACGAATTCCCGTTCTTTCTCGGCTATGCCGACGAAACCGGCGAAGGCGCCGGCGAGGGCTGCAACATCAACTATCCGCTGCCCGCCGGCAGCGACTGGTCTGCCTGGAGCGCTGCCCTGGAAGAGGCTTGCCAGCGCATCGCCAGCTATGATGCCGACGTACTGGTGGTCTCCCTGGGTGTGGACACCTTCAAGGATGACCCGATCTCGCAATTCAAGCTGGACAGCCCCGACTACCTGGAAATGGGCAAGCGTATCGGCCAGCTTGGCAAGCCGACCCTGTTCGTGATGGAAGGCGGCTACGCTGTGGAAGAAATTGGTATCAACGCAGTCAATGTGCTGGAAGGTTTCCAGCGCGCCCAGCCAGGAGCCCGGTAATGGCCCGACTCAAGCGTCTGCTCGCCCCGTTCATCGCTGCCACCCTGTTCACCGGTGCCCTGCAGGCGCACGCCGAGCAGCGCACCCTGCGTGTGTATAACTGGTTCGACTACATCACCCCGCAGACCTTGACCGATTTCCAGAAGGACAGCGGCGTCAAGCTGATCTACGACATCTTCGACACCAACGAAGCGCTGGAGGCCAAGTTGCTCACCGGCAACTCCGGCTATGACGTGGTGGTGCCATCCAACGTATTCCTCGCCAAGCAGATCGAGGCCGGGGTGTTCCAGCCGCTGGATCGCAGCAAGCTGCCGAACTGGCAACACCTGGACCCTGCGCTGATGAAGCTGATCGAGGCCAACGACCCAGGCAACAAGTTTGCCGTGCCCTATATGTATGGCACCGTGCTGATCGGCTTCAACCCGGCCAAGGTCAAGGCCGCGCTCGGCGATAACGCGCCGGTGGACAGCTGGGACCTGATCTTCAAGGAGGAGAACATCGCCAAGCTCAAGCAGTGCGGGGTAGCGCTGCTCGACTCGCCGTCGGAGATCCTGCCGCTGGCCCTGCAGTACCTCGGCCTGCCACCGAACAGCGACAAGCCGGCCGACTACAAGAAGGCCGAAGCGCTGATGCTGAAGATTCGCCCGTACATCACCTACTTCCATTCCTCGAAGTACATGGCTGACATGGCCAATGGGGATATCTGCGTGGCAGTGGGTTACAGCGGCAGCTTCTCGCAGGCTGCCAACCGCGCCCGCGAAGCGAAAAATGGTGTGACGGTCGACATGCGCCTGCCCAAGGAAGGCGCGCCGATCTGGTTCGACATGCTGGCGATTCCGAAGAATGCCGCCAACCCGGCAGACGCCCATGCATTCATCAACTACCTGCTGCGGCCGGAGGTGATTGCGCCGATCAGCGATTTTGTCGGCTACCCGAACCCCAACAAGGATGCCACCGACAAGGTGAGCCCTGCGATTCGCAACAACCCCAACCTGTACCCGACGGCGGAGGCGATGGCCAAGCTTTACACGCTCAAGCCGTTGCAGCGCGATGCGGAGCGGGCGCGAACCCGGGCCTGGACGCGGATCAAGTCGGGGACCTGACGCAGTTGGGGCTGCCTTGCAGCCCTTCGCGGGTGAACCCGCTCCTACAGGATATGCGCCGCACCTGAGACCACCCGGCCATACCTGTGGGGGCGGGTTTACCCGCGAAGAGGCAGGCAGCCTCAACCCTTGCGCCACGCCTTGCGCAATTTCATCAATGCCGCGGCAATCTCACCCTCTGGGACCGCGGCAAACCCCAGCACCAGACCTGCACGCTTATCCACAGGCACTTCGCTGTCGGCCAGCCAGAAATTGCTCAATGCTGCCACTTCAACGCCGACCGCCTCTGCCTTGGCCACCAGCGCCTGCTCACGCGCAAAGTTATCCACAGACACCTTCACGTGCAGCCCAGCAGCCACTTCGGGCATGCTGCCCAGCCCGGCAATATCCACAGGCCAGCCGGCCTTGAGCACATTGCGCCGGCTCAACGCCGCTTTGCGCATGCGGCGGATATGCCGCTGGAAATGCCCACGGGCCATGAACTCGGCCATCACACACTGGCTGCTGACCTCCGAATGCCGTACTGCCAACGCCTTACCCTGGCTGAAGGCCTGTGCCAACTGCGCCGGCAACACCAGGTAACCCAAGCGCAGCGCCGGGAAGGCGATCTTGCCGAAGGTGCCCACGTACAGCACACGGCCGGCCCGGTCGAGTGCAGCCAGCGGGGCCAGGGGCGCGCCACTGTAACGGTACTCGCCATCGTAGTCGTCCTCGATGATCCAGCCATCGTTGCGTTCTGCCCAGCCCAGCAACGCCAGGCGCCGGGCCAGGCTCATGGTTACCCCGGTCGGGTACTGATGGGCGGGCGTGACATAGGCCAACCGGCAACCCGGCAACCGGCCCAACCGTGCGCACTCCATACCCTCTTCATCCACCGGCACGCCGGCGACCTGAGCACCCGCCACTGAAAAGGCGTGCGCCGCCGCCCGGTAGCCCGGGTTTTCCACAGCCACCCGGTCGCCGGGCTGCAACAGCAACTGTGCACAAAGGCTTATGGCCTGCTGCGCGCCACTGGTGATCACTATTTGCTCAGCGGTACAGGTCAGCCCCCGCGAGCGGCGCAAGTAGGCAGCGATCAACTCGCGCAGTGCCGGTTCACCCGCCGGGTCGCCATAACCCAGCTGTGCAGGCGCAGGGTTACGCCAGAAACCCGCTTGCAGCTTGGCCCAAACGTCGAAGGGGAACAGATCGAAGGCAGGTATCCCCAAACGAAAAGCCCGCGGCGCGCCCTGTTTGGGTGGCGGCAGATGGTGATTTTTCAGGCGCTGCAAAGGCTCGCTCCAGCTGCGCGGGCTGGATAAATCCTCAGTATTTTCCTGGCCAAATGTGGATAAACCTGTTGATAACCCCCGGTATAACCCTGTGGACAGTTGTGTGGATAGTTTCGGCAGCCGGGTTACGTAGGTGCCGTCACCGACTCGGCTTTCGATATAGCCCTCCGCGTACAACTGGTCATACGCGCGCACCACGCTGTTGCGCGACAGCCCCAGCACGGCTGCCAGGTCGCGGGTGGCAGGCAGCCGTGTGCCGCTGCACAGCCGCCCGTCGAGCACCCGCTCGCGTAGCGCCTGGTAAAGCTGCTGGCTCAACCCGCGGCGGCGATCCAGCGAAATCCCGGCCGGGTCGAAAGGCAGGATGAGGGGCTTTTCGTGCATGGCATTGGACCTATGAAAACAGGCAGTAATGGCTCTTACCCAGAACCATTAGCCTGCCTAGGATGGGGCCATTCGACAAGGACTCAGGCCATGTACAACAGTAAGCCTCACCAGGAACACGACCTCGCCCGGCTGCAGCGGCACATGCTCGACACGCGTCTGGCCGTGCTGGTCAGCCATGGCGAGCAGGGCCTGCTGGCAACCCACTTGCCGGTGCTGCTCGACCCCGCAGAAGGCGAGTTCGGCACCGTATACGCCCACTTGGCCAGGGCCAACCGGCAGTGGCAGGACTTGGCGCAGGGGGCCGAAGCGCTGCTGGTGTTTCCCGGGGCCGATGCCTATGTCAGCCCCGGTTACTACCCAAGCAAGGCTGATAACCCCAAGGTGGTGCCAACCTGGAATTACCTGGCCGTGCACGCCTATGGGGTAGCCGACGTGATCCACGACGCCGAGCCATTGCTGGCGATTGTCAGCCGGCTCACCGACCGCCATGAGCACGGCCGCAGTGAGCCATGGCAGGTGAGCGATGCGCCCGCCGACTACATCGACGGCATGCTCCGCGCCATTGTTGGCATTCGCCTGTCGATCCAGCGGTTGCAAGGCGCGCGCAAGCTGAGCCAGAACCGCGCTGAGCAGGACATTGCCGGCGTGCGCGAAAGCCTGAGCGCCAGCCCCGATCACCTGGACAACCAACTTGCCGCGCACATGCGCCTTCTGTGAAGGAGTAGCCCAATGCCCAGCGTTACCCTATGCCCTGTCACCGCTCAAGATCACGCCGCCTGGCATGCCTTGTGGCAGGCCTACCTGCACTTCTACGAAACCGAACTGGCCGATGACGTCAGCCTCAGTACCTGGCAGCGCCTGCTCGACCCCAACGAGCCAACCCATTCGGCCCTGGCCTGGGTAGATGGCATGGCCGTGGGCATGGTCAACTTCATCTACCACCGCTCCAACTGGAGCATCGAAAATGCCTGCTACCTGCAGGACCTTTACGTGCACAGCGCACAGCGGGGCCTGGGCATCGGTCGCCAGCTGATCGAACATGTCTATGCTGCAGCCAAGGCCGACAACTGCAACAAGGTGCACTGGCTGACCCACGAAACCAACGCCACCGCCATCAGCCTGTACGAGCAGGTTGCCGAGCGCCCGGGCTTCATCCAATTCCGCAAAGGGTTGTAGGCCACATGACTGACGCACTGCACTGGAAACCCGCCACATCCCCCAAGGCCGAGCCCATCGACGGGCGCTTCATCCGCCTGGAAAAACTCGACCCGGTGCGCCACGGCGACGACCTTTGGGCTGCCCTGCAAGGCCCGGGCGCCGACCCGGTACTGTGGGACTACCTGCCCTACGGCCCGTTTACCGAACGCGCTGCCTTCGACCGCTGGCTGCAAGGTAACGCCGCCGGCCACGACCCGCTGTATTTCACCGTGATCGACCGCGCCAGCGGCAAGGCTCAGGGCATCCTCAGCCTGATGTCGATCGTGCCTGACCATGGCCGCATCGAGATCGGCCACATCGCCTTCGGCGCGCCCATGCAGCGCACACCCAGGAGTACCGAGGCCGTCTACCTGCTGGCCAAGCTGAGCTTCGATCTCGGGAACCGCCGCCTGGAATGGAAGTGCAATAACGCCAATGCCCGCTCCAAGCGTGCAGCGCAGCGGTTCGGGTTCGTCTTTGAAGGGGTGTTCCGCAAGCACCTGGTGGTGAAGGACCACAACCGTGATACGGCGTGGTACTCGATTACCGATGATGAGTGGCCGCAGGTGGCGGCTGGCTTCGAGCGGTGGTTGAGTACCGAGAACCAGCGCCCGCAAGGGCAGGCACGAACGCTTGAAGCCTGCCGCAGGAACTGACCTGCACCACCGGTCACGGGCTCACGGGCCTATGATCGGTGCAGTGGCTTACCTGATCAGACTCGCGCGCCTGACAACCCCCATCTGCAAGCCAAATAGCTTGAACACGGCGTTCAACGAGTTCAGCGTGGGGTTACCACCGCCCTGCTCGATCTGGATCAGCGTACGCACGGAAATCTTGCACATGCGTGCAAACTGAGTCTGCTGCATCTTCGCCACCTCCACACGCAGCCGCCGCACGGCAGCACCCAGCTCAAGACTGCCGTTGGCGATACCTTCGCGTACTCCGTCGATCAGCAGCCCACGGGCATCGATGGAAACCGTCATGCCAACCCCCATTCAACCATCCGGCGCTCAAGCCTGCCCAGCGCAATTGCCGGGTGATTCATCACCGCATCAGGCAGCCCCAGGGCGGACAAGATATCCGGCAATGCCAACAGGTGCCGGGCATCCAGCCGCAGACGCTCAAAAGCTTCGCCCGGGTCGACAAATTCGGCCAGTGCAGCACAGGCAGCCTGCCAGTCGATATCGCCAGCCCGCTCTATCGAGGCTGGCCACTTCGTCGTTCGCGTTATCCCTTCCTGATCCATCACCATCGGTGCAAGGTCGTAGATCGGTGCGAGGCGCACGGTGTCACGGGTACGGATGATCGCAGTGTTATGCCCGTGGTTATCGGCATTACCCAGGATCTTGTTGATCAGGTCGCGCCGCAGATAATCGGCAACCAGGTCAGGCAGCTGCCTCCCCTGCCCGGCCAGTTTCCACACCGCGGCAAGCGCCTCGATCGCCTCCAGGTGCCCCAATCGGCTGCCAGGCTCGGTCACGCCACACAGGGAGTACATCGACTCCACGGCAAAGCGTTGCACACCCTGCGCGCAAACCTGCCGGTCGAAGCGTTCCAGCCACAGGCTGGGCTTGGAGCCTTCTTCCAGCGCCATGTATTCAGCGGCCACCGTTTCGATGCCAAGCTGCTGCAACGCCTTGTAGTAGAGCTACTCGGCCCGCAGTATCTGCTGATCATCAGCCAGTGCCTGGTTCCTGGCGAACTTGATGAACCAGTGACGCCGGGCACGTTCATCCGCCAGCACCGCGTCGGGATACAACAGGCCATTTTCTGCCTCGGTCATCAACAGCTTTGGCGCCTCCCCACCGGCGCCTGTCGCGCCAACAATGGCCGCACCTCGCTCATAGGCGTATTCGAGAAACCGTTGATCGCGGGTGATCACATCCTGATGGGCAAACCCGATGGGGTCGGCATAATCCAGTAGCTCAGCCGACTCCTTGATGCGCAGGTTGCCGATTGGCGCCGGAGTGGACCGCCCCAGGAGAAACAGGTCATCCCCCATGCCTTCTGGTTTCTCACAGCCGATATGCCGGAGCAGGAAGCGGTTGGCGGCACCAGCGGGTGCGATGTCGTAAAGGAACGCGGGAGCATGCTGCAGACGATGAGAACCAAAATCCACCGGCAGCCTCGCGCTTGCCGCCTGGCAGAACAGGCTGTCGTATGCCTCCAGATGGGTTTTGACGTACTCGGAGGTATAGCCGAACTCGCAGGGGCTGGAGAGGCCCTTTTCAGGCTCGACAAAGGCGATGGCAACAGCATCATGCCACTGCGCCTGATCATGGAGTTGAAGCGTGAGTCTGTACATTGTTCACCTGCAATTTACCGCATGCGGACAACCGACTCGGTTGATGAATCTGCATCATAGTGCAGATTCCCTGATGTTTCAGTGTAAATTCTGCAATTTAATGCAGATATGGACCAAGATTCACGCTATTCCTGCATTAAGATGCATATTCAAGCTCAAAAAAAAGGGGAGCATCCGCTCCCCAGAGGTAAACCGCTTGTAGATGAGGGCCTGTATCAGCCCTCGATCTCGATCAGGATCTCGCCCGGTGTAACGCGATCGCCCTTGGCCACGTGGATGGCCACGACCTTGCCGGCGATGGCCGCCTGCACTTCGGTCTCCATCTTCATGGCTTCGGTGATCAGCACCGCCTGGCCTGCCTTGACCATGTCACCTTCCTTGACCAGCACATCGACGATGTTGCCGGGCATGGTGGTGCTGACGTGGCCTGGGGCGCTGGCCTGCTTGCGCTTGCTGCTGCCGCCGCCGACAAACTCGTTGAGCGGCTCGAACACCACCTCTTCCGGCATGCCATCGATCGACAGGTAGAAGTGGCGTTTGCCTTCGGCCTTCACACCCACACCGGTGATGTCGACGCGGTAGGTTTCACCGTGCACATCGATGACGAACTCGGTCGGTACGCCTTCACCGCCTGGGGCGGCAGCCACACCGGCTTCCGGAATCGGCAGCAGGGCTTCCGGGGTCAGGGTGCCGGCTTCGCGCTCTTCGAGGAATTTGCGCCCGATATCCGGGAACATGGCGAAGGTCAGCACGTCTTCTTCGCACCGGGCCAAGGCACCGATATCGCCACGCAGCTTGGTCATCTCCGGCTTGAGCAGATCGGCCGGGCGCACGTCGATCACCTCTTCGCTGCCGATGGCCTGGCGGCGCAACTGCTCGTTGACTACGCCCGGGGCCTTGCCGTAGCCGCCCTGCAGGTAAAGCTTCACCTCGTTGGTGATGGTCTTGTAACGCTCGCCGGCCAGCACGTTGAAGAACGCCTGGGTACCGACAATCTGCGAGGTCGGGGTGACCAGCGGCGGGAAGCCAAGGTCTTCGCGGACCCGCGGAATCTCGGCCAGCACCTCGTTCATGCGGTTGAGGGCGCCCTGCTCCTTGAGCTGGTTGGCCAGGTTGGAAATCATCCCGCCGGGAACCTGGTTGACCTGCACGCGAGTATCCACCGCGGTGAATTCGCTTTCGAACTGGTGGTATTTCTTGCGCACCGCGTAGAAGTACAGGCCGATTTCCTGCAACAGCTCCAAGTCCAGGCAGGTGTCGAACTCACTGCCCTTGAGCGCAGCGACCATCGATTCGGTACCTGGGTGGCTGGTGCCCCAGGCGAAGCTGGAAATGGCGGTGTCGATGTGATCGGCGCCGTTTTCCACTGCCTTGAGCTGGCACATGGCAGCCAGGCCAGCCGTGTCGTGGGAGTGGATGAACACCGGCAGCGACTGCTCGGCCTTCAGGGCCTTGACCAGTTCACCGGTGGCGAACGGCGTCAGCAAGCCGGCCATGTCCTTGATCGCGATCGAGTCGCAACCCATGGCCTCCATCTGCTTGGCCTGGTTCACGAAGGCTTCGATGGTGTGCACCGGGCTGACGGTGTAGGCAATGGTGCCCTGGGCGTGCTTGCCAGCGGCCTTGACCGCCTCGATGGCCACGCGCAGGTTACGCACATCGTTCATGGCGTCGAAAATACGGAATACATCGATGCCGTTGACTGCCGCCTTGGCCACGAAGGCCCTGACCACGTCGTCGCTGTAGTGGCGGTAGCCCAGCAGGTTCTGGCCGCGCAGGAGCATTTGCAGGCGGGTGTTGGGCAGCGCGGCGCGCAGCTTGCGCAGGCGCTCCCACGGGTCTTCCTTGAGGAAGCGCACGCAGGCGTCGAACGTGGCACCGCCCCACACTTCCAGCGACCAGTAGCCGACCTTGTCGAGCTTTTCGCAGATCGGCAGCATGTCTTCGGTACGCATGCGGGTGGCCAGCAAGGACTGGTGGGCGTCGCGCAGGATCGTGTCGGTTACGTGAATTTTCTTGGACATTGTTATCTCCTCGTAGCGGCAAGCTTGAAGCTACAAGCTGCTAGAAAAAGCTGATCTGCTTCTACTTGCAGCTTGCCGCTTACAGCTTGCTGCTGCATTCATAGGCCTGCGTGGGCGGCGATGGCAGCGGCGATGGCCAGGGCCAGCTCTTCGGGTTTGCGCTTGATCGAGTAGTTGGTCAGTTCAGGGTGGCTTTCGACGAAGCTGGTGTTGAACTGGCCGCTACGGAATTCCGGGTTACGCAAAATTTCCTGGTAGTACGCAGCGGTGGTCTTCACCCCTTGTACACGCATGTCATCCAGGGCCCGCAGGCCGCGGTCCATGGCTTCTTCCCAGGTCAGCGCCCAGACCACCAGTTTCAGGCACATGGAGTCGTAGAACGGTGGAATGGTGTAGCCGGTATAAATCGCCGTGTCGGTGCGCACGCCCGGGCCGCCAGGGGCGTAGTACCGGGTGATCTTGCCGAAGCTGGGCAGGAAGTTGTTCTTCGGGTCTTCGGCGTTGATACGGAACTGCAACGCGTAGCCGCGGTGGTGGATGTCTTCCTGCTTCACCGACAACGGCAAGCCTGAAGCAATACGGATCTGTTCACGGACGATGTCGATGCCGGTGATTTCCTCGGTGATGGTGTGCTCCACCTGCACCCGGGTGTTCATTTCCATGAAGTACACCTCGCCATCGGCGAGCAGGAACTCCACGGTGCCGGCGTTTTCGTAGTCCACTGCCTTGGCAGCGCGCACCGCCAGGTCGCCGATATAGGCGCGCTGCTCAGGGGTGAGCTGTGGGCTTGGGGCGATTTCGATGAGCTTCTGGTTGCGGCGCTGGATCGAGCAGTCGCGCTCGAACAGGTGCACTACATTGCCGAAGCTGTCACCGAGAATCTGCGCCTCGATGTGCTTGGGGTTGACGATGCACTTTTCCAGGAAGACTTCGGCCGAGCCAAATGCCTTGGTTGCTTCGGAAATGACCCGCGGGAAGTTCTGCTCCAGTTCTTCACGGCTGTTGCAACGGCGGATACCACGGCCACCGCCACCCGAAGTGGCCTTGAGCATGACCGGGTAACCGATGCGGTCACCTTCGCTCAGGGCTTCGTGGATATCGGCAACGTTACCTTCGGTGCCCGGGGTTACCGGCACACCGGCGGCGATCATGGTACGGCGTGCTTCGGTCTTGTCGCCCATGCGGCGAATCACGTCGGCGGCCGGGCCAATGAACTTGATCCCGCGTTCGGCGCAAATCTCTGCCAGCTCGGCATTTTCCGACAGGAAGCCATAGCCCGGGTGCAGGGCATCGCAACCGGTTTCCACCGCCAGGTTCACCAGTTTGCGCGGGTTCAGGTACCCGGCCAGCGGCTCGGCACCAATGCTGTGCGCCTCGTCAGCACGCTTGACGTGCAGGGCGTGGCGGTCGGCGTCGGAATAGATCGCAACCGAGCGAATGCCCATCTCGGCGCATGCACGCACGATCCGAACTGCGATTTCACCTCGGTTGGCGATCAGGATTTTTTTTATCACTGGAGTCTTCCCAAAGCCGTAGGAACAGTCGAGCCGGTTCTACCGGTCGGCGCGTGACCAGACGTTGCTGGCCAGTCGCGTATTCACCCTAGCGCCATGGGTTGATAAACAAAAATCAATATTTGTTAGGGGCTGTATTAGCAAAAGCTTATAGTTGGGTAACAAGGTATTGCCGATGAGCCGACAACTATGCGTAAGTCCTTGATGCGTATGACTTTACGACAATTGCAGATCTTCAACGAAGTGTGTGATTTGCGTTCGTACAGCCGCGCTGCGGAAGAAATGGCGCTCACACAACCCGCCGTTAGTCTACAGATCCGGCAGCTCGAAGAGCTGATAGGCCAGCCACTGTTCGAGTACGTTGGCAAGAAACTCTACCTGACCGAAGCAGCCGAGGCCCTGCAGCGTGCCAGCCGAGATATCTTCGGCCGGCTGGAGAGCCTGGACATGCAGCTGTCGGACATGCAGGGCTCATTGCAAGGTCAGTTGAAGCTGGCGGTCGAGTCCAGTGCCAAGTACTTCGTTCCGCACTTGTTCGCGGCCTTCAAGCAACGTCACCCGGAGGTCAACCTGACCTTGACGGTGGTCAACCGTGCCCAGGCCATTCGGCGGCTTTCCGACAACCGCGATGACCTGATCATCATGTCCATGGTGCCCCAGGACATGGGCCTGGAGTTTCTGCCTTTCCTCAACAACCCGATCGTGGCCGTGGCGCCGCCACAGCATCCGCTGTGCAAGCTGGAGCAGCTGCGCCTGCAGGATCTGGAACCGCATACCCTGCTGGTCCGCGAGCAAGGCTCAGGGACGCGCAAGGCGTGCGAGGAGTACTTCAAGGACAAGCGTGTGCATTTCACCCAGACCCTGGAAGTGGCGTCGGCCGATGCCCAACGCGAATGCGTGATCGCAGGTCTCGGGGTGGCGTTGCTGACCCGCCACGCGGTGAACCTGGAACTGGCCACCGGCGTGCTGACCGAACTGCCGGTGGAAGAGCTGCCCCTGTACCGCAGCTGGTGCGTGGTGCAGGCCAAGGCCAAGCGCCAGTCGCCGGTGGCCTTGGCGTTTCTGGCGTTCATCCGCGGCGAACGTGCGCTGATCAGCGGGCTTGTTGAACGTTTTTCGGGGAGGCTGCCGCAGACGCCTGCCACACCGTGAGCGCTTGCAGGTCTGGGTAGTCCGCCAGCTCGCGGAGCAATTGACGCTGGTCGCAATAGCTTTCGATCGCCCGCCGGTATTCCATGCGGCGCTGATCCTTTTCCTGCTGCTTGCGAGCCTTGGCGCTGGGTTGATACGTACCGTCGAAGTCACGAGCCATTGCCTGTCTCCCAGATAGGATGCGGGAGCTTCAGACTGGCCTGGCAGGTTTACGGTTTAGCGGTGAAATGGTGACAAAACAGTGAAATCTGCTTTGCCGGTGCCGGCCCCTTTCGCGGGCAAGCCCGCGAAGGGGCCGGCACAGACTGAATTCAGTCGTCTGTAGCCTTGATCGACTTGGGCGACAAACGCAGGCTGCGCAAACTGCGTTTCACGCTTTTCAGGTGGTTGACCAGGCTCGGCCCACGCGCCATGGCCACACCCATGGCCAGTACGTCGATCACCACCAGGTGGGCAATGCGCGAGGTCAACGGGGTATAGATTTCGGTGTCTTCATGCACGTCGATCGCCAGGTTGACCGTCGACAACTCGGCCAGCGGTGTCTGGCTAGGGCACAGGGTAATCAGGTTGGCCCCGCTCTCGCGTACCAGGTTGGCGGTGATCAACAGGTCCTTGGAGCGGCCGGACTGGGAGATACACACGGCCACATCGCCCGGCTTCAAGGTCACCGCCGACATGGCCTGCATGTGCGGGTCGGAATACGCCGCCGCGCTCAGCAGCAGGCGAAAGAACTTGTGCTGGGCATCTGCCGCTACAGCCCCCGAGGCACCAAAGCCGTAGAACTCCACACGCTGGGCCTGCGCCATGGCGCTCACCGCCTGCTGCAGCGCCAGCGGGTCGAGGTGCTCGCGCACCTCCATCAGGGTGTGCAGGGTGGTGTCGAAGATTTTCAGGCTGTAGTCGGCGACCGAGTCGTCTTCGTGGATGGCGAACTGGCCGAAGCTGGCCCCGGCGGCCAGGCTCTGCGCCAGCTTCAGCTTGAGGTCCTGAAAGCCCGTGCAACCGATGGCCCTGCAGAAACGCACGATGGTGGGTTCGCTGATACCTACGCTGTGCGCCAGGTCGGCCATGGAGCTGTGCATGACGGCAGCCGGGTCGAGCAGCACGTGGTCGGCCACTTTCAGTTCCGATTTGCGCAGCAGGTGGCGCGATTGGGCGATATGTTGCAACAGATTCACGGGCTGGACTCGGTTATGATCGGCTGGCCGGGTTGTAGCTTTCTTGTAGTTATACTACATGGACGCCAACCCGCCCAGTTAAACGAACGTGGAGAGTGGTGGTTTGACTATTCCTTGCGACATTCTGGTATTCGGCGGCACCGGCGATCTGGCCCTGCACAAACTGCTTCCGGCGCTCTACCACCTGTTCCGCGAGGCCCGCCTCAACCCTGCAGTACGCGTCATCGCACTGGCCCGCCGCAACCTGCCACGCAATGACTACCTGAAGCTCGCCGAGCGCCACTGCCGGGCACAGGTTGCCCTTACCGACTTTGACGAAGAAGTGTGGCAGCGTTTTTCCGCACGCCTCGACTACTTCCCCATGGACGCGTCACAGAGCGCCGACTTCGGCCGCCTGGCGCGCTACCTGGGTGAACCCGGCGGGCTCACGCGCATCTTCTACCTGGCCACCGCACCCAAGCTGTTCGTCCCCATTGCCAACCACCTGCACACCGCCGGCCTGGCCGACGGCGAAGCACGCATCGTGCTGGAGAAGCCGATCGGCCACTCGCTGGAGTCGGCCACCGCCATCAACGAAGCGATTGGCGCGGTGTTCGAAGAAACCCAGGTATTCCGTATCGACCACTACCTGGGCAAGGAAACCGTGCAAAACCTGATGGCGCTGCGCTTTGCCAACGCCCTGCTGGAGCCGGTGTGGCGCAACAACCAGGTCGATCACGTGCAGATCAGCGTGTGCGAAACCCTGGGTGTAGAGAACCGGGGCGGCTATTACGACAAGGCTGGCGCGATCCGCGACATGCTGCAAAATCACTTACTGCAGTTGCTGTGCCTGGTGGCGATGGAGCCGCCCGCGCAGTTCGAGGCCGAAGCGGTACGCGATGAAAAAGTGAAAATACTGCGCGCGCTCAAGCCGATCACTGGCCAGGACGTGCAGGACAAGACGGTCCGTGGCCAATACGGCCCGGGCCGCATCGGCGGCCAGGAAGTGCCGGCCTATTACTTCGAAAAAGACGTCGACAATGACAGCGACACCGAAACGTTCATCGCCATCGAGGCACACATCGACAACTGGCGCTGGGCTGGCGTGCCGTTTTACCTGCGCACGGGCAAGCGCATGGCACGGCGCTCGTCGCAAATCGTCATTCAGTTCAAACCGGTGCCCCATGAGCTGTTCAACGGTGGCCAGGTGAACCAGCTGCTGATCCAGTTGCAACCAGAGGAACGCATCAGCCTGCGCATGATGACCAAAAGCCCAGGCAAGGGCATGCGCCTTGAGCCGGTCGACCTCGACCTGAACCTGGCCCAGGTTTTCAGCCAGACCCGCCGCTGGGAGGCTTACGAGCGCCTGTTACTGGATGTGCTGGAGGGCGACTCCACGCTGTTCATGCGCCGTGATGAAGTAGAAGCCGCCTGGGCCTGGATCGACCCCGTGATCAAGGGCTGTGAAGAACACTTCCAGGCCCCACGCCCGTATGCGGCTGGCAGCAACGGGCCAGAGCAGGCTACCAGCCTGCTGGCACGCCATGGCAGGGTCTGGCATAGCTGAAAAGTTTCATGCTGTGGCTGGGCTGGGGCTTGTTGCACGCTCTGGTCGGAAGGCGCATTTCGCCCTTCGTACTAATGGAGCTGCAGACATGATCAACAGCAAGAACTGGAAAGCCCAACATGACAGGATGCCCCCAGGGGCGCGGGTGCGGGTTGCAGGTACCGTCACCGTCGCCAACCCTGGCGTCGACCCCGTGCTGGTCAAGCGCGACGGGCAACCGGGTACCCTGGCCCTGGACCTGGAATTGAAATCGGAAGGCGGCAGCTTCATCCAGGTGTTGTGTGACAAGGAGGTGCATTTCGAGATGCCAACCGGCACTGAAGCCATCGCCAGCGTGGAAATTTTCCACGAAGGCACGCTGCTTGCCGAGATCGACGAAATCCTGATCACTGCTTGATTTCGCTGACAACCGCCACGTCGGCTTGCACGCCCGGCGCGGCGGCCTTGCGCATGCACCGTTCGGCGCTTGGGCAGGTGAGTATTTATACAGTACCATTTACCCCTTCTCTGCCGCGCCCTAGAATGGCCGGATGCACACAGACGACCTCTCCCTCCTGCTGAACTCCCTCAACGATGCCCAACGCCAGGCCGTAGCGGCCGCGCTTGGGCGTCAACTGGTGCTTGCCGGCGCCGGTTCCGGTAAAACCCGCGTGCTGGTGCACCGTATCGCCTGGCTGATCCAGGTAGAGCAGGCCTCGCCGCACTCGATCCTGTCGGTGACGTTCACCAACAAGGCCGCCGCGGAAATGCGCCAGCGGATCGAGCAATTGCTGGGCATCAACCCAGCTGGCATGTGGGTCGGCACCTTCCACGGCCTGGCCCATCGCCTGCTGCGGGCACACTGGCAGGAAGCGCGGCTGGTGCAGAACTTCCAGATCCTCGACAGCGACGACCAACAGCGCCTCATCAAGCGGGTGATGCGCGAGCTGGGCCTGGATGAACAGAAGTGGCCGGCCCGCCAGGCCCAGTGGTTCATCAACGGCCAGAAGGACGAGGGGCTGCGCCCGCAACATATCCAGGCCGGTGGCGATCTGTTCCTGGCCACCATGCGCGAGGTGTATACCGCCTACGAGCAGGCCTGCGAACGCGCCGGGGTGATCGACTTTTCCGAGCTGCTGTTGCGCGCACTGGACCTGTGGCGTGACCACCCCAGCCTGCTGGAGCATTACCAGCGGCGCTTCCAGCACGTGCTGGTCGACGAGTTCCAGGACACCAACGCCGTGCAGTACGCCTGGCTGCGCCTGTTGGCGCGCGGTGGCGCCAGCCTGATGGCGGTGGGCGATGACGACCAGTCGATCTACGGCTGGCGCGGTGCCAAGATCGAGAACATCCACCAGTACACCGCCGACTTCCCCGACGCCGAAATGATCCGCCTGGAGCAGAACTACCGCTCCACCGGCGGCATCCTCAAGGCTGCCAACGCGCTGATTGCCAACAACAGCGGGCGCTTGGGCAAAGAGCTGTGGACCGACCTGGGTGAAGGCGAACCCCTGACCCTGTACGCGGCCTACAACGAGCACGACGAAGCGCGCTACGTGGTGGAAACCATCGAAGGCCTGATCAAGCAGGGTAACGCGCGCAACGACATCGCCATCCTGTACCGCTCCAACGCCCAGTCACGGGTGCTGGAAGAAGCCTTGCTGCGCGAACGCGTGCCGTACCGCATCTATGGCGGCCAACGCTTCTTCGAGCGCGCCGAAATCAAGAACGCCATGGCCTACCTGCGCTTGATCGAAGGGCGTGGCAACGATGCCGCACTGGAGCGGGTAATCAACGTACCCCCACGCGGCATTGGCGAAAAAACCGTCGAAGCCATCCGCGAGCACGCCCGCCACAGCCAGCTTTCCATGTGGGGGGCCATGTGCCAGCTGATCGCCGCCAAGGCGTTGAAAGGCCGCGCCGCCAGTGCTCTGGGGGCCTTCATCGAACTGATCGAAGGGCTGGCTGCCAAGGTTGCGGACATGCCGCTGCATACCATGACCCAGACCACCATCGAGCAGTCCGGGCTGATTAGCTATCACCAGGAAGAAAAGGGTGAAAAGGGCCAGGCACGGGTAGAAAACCTTGAGGAACTGGTCAGCGCAGCGCGCAACTTCGAATCCACCGAAGAAGATGCCGACCTCTCTCCGCTCTCGGCTTTCCTCGGCCATGCTTCGCTGGAAGCCGGCGACAGCCAGGCGGACGAACATGAGGACAGCATCCAGCTGATGACCTTGCACAGCGCCAAGGGCCTGGAGTTCCCCTACGTATTCCTGGTCGGCATGGAAGAAGGGCTGTTCCCGCACAAGATGAGCCTCGAGGAACCTGGCCGCCTGGAAGAGGAACGTCGCCTGGCCTATGTCGGCATCACCCGTGCGATGCGCCAACTGGTCATGACATATGCCGAGACACGCCGCCTGTATGGCAGCGAAACCTACAACAAGGTGTCGCGCTTCGTTCGCGAAATTCCACCGGGGCTGGTTCAGGAAGTACGCCTTTCCAACAGCGTCAGCCGCCCGTTCGGCGCCCCCAAGACAGCCACCAACAGCCACCTGTTCGACAATGCCAACATCCCGCAAACCGCCTTCAACCTCGGCCAGCGGGTGCAGCACGCGGTGTTTGGCGAAGGTGTGATCCTCAACTTCGAGGGCTCCGGCGCCCAGGCACGGGTGCAGGTGAATTTTGCCGAAGGCAGCAAATGGCTGATGCTGGGGTATGCCAAACTCGAGGCGATCTGACGCCTGTGCCAGTACCGTTCCTTGCAGTGGCTGCCTTTTTGGGGGCGCGCTCAAGGGCGGTGGTGCCGGCGTTGTAACATTCAGGCAAAAGCTGGAAACATTATGTCGCTGGTCATGTGCCCGGGAACCTGTGCACCATGACGCGCGTGCAATCCACAACAGGGGATATCCCAATTATGCAACGTTTTCTTAGCATCGCACTGGCGCTTTGCGTCGGCCTGACGCTGAGCCTGGACGCCAACGCCAAGCGTTTCGGCGGCGGCAAGAGCTCGGGCTCCGCGCCTATTCACCAGACCCGCCAGGCCACACCAACCGCGCCAGCCGCCGCGCCGACCGCACCTGGTCGTGCCGCCCCGGCCGCCAGCGGTGCTTCGCGCTGGTTGGGCCCACTCGCTGGCCTGGCCGCCGGCGGCCTGCTGGCGTCCATGTTCATGGGCGACGGTTTCGAGGGCTTCCAGATCATGGACTTCCTGATCGTGGCGCTCATCGCCTTCCTGGTGTTCCGCTTCATTGCCGCGCGTCGTCGCCAGCAACAACCGCAAATGGCCATGCCAGGCCACGCGCCGATGCAGCGTGAAGCCCACGGCCAGCCTGCACAGCCGTCGGTGTTCGGTGGTTCGGCCGCGCCTGCCGCCGCCCCGGTGATCAACGCACCTGCCTGGTTCAACGAACAGAGCTTCCTGGCTGCCGCTCGCAACCACTTCCAGTCGCTGCAGCAGCACTGGGATGCCAACGAGATGGACAAGATCGCCGAGTTCGTCACGCCGCAGATGCTTGAGTTCCTCAAGCGTGAGCGCGCCGAGTTGGGTGATGGCTTCCAGTCCACCTACATCGATAACCTCGAAGTGCAACTGGACGGCGTCGATGACCGCCCAGACCGCACCGACGCCACCCTGACCTTCCGCGGCGTGTCGAAAAACTCGCGCTTCGACCAGGGCGAACTGTTCAGCGAAAGCTGGCACATGGTGCGTGCCCCAGGTGAGAACCAGCCTTGGCTGGTAGCCGGTATCCGTCAAAACAGCTAACCGCTGCGCGCCGTACCAAGAACCCCGGGCTTGCCCCGGGGTTTTTGCTTTTGTCAGAGTGGCCTACTAGGGTATAACGCGCAAAGTTGTCATCTAGGTCAGAGGAAGTGAACCGTGGAAGAAGTGATCGAACAACTCCGTGAAGCCAACGAGCCGGTGCCGGTACCTTTGGAGCTTCCCGATGAGGACCAGCTGGTAGAGATAGAAGAGCAGCTGTTCATCAACATTCCATACGTGTTCAAAGAGTTTTTGCTGACTGTGAGCGATGTGGTGTACGGCTCACTGGAGCCTGTAACTTGTACCGATCCACAGTCGCACACCTACCTGCCCGAGGTGGCAGCCAACGCCTGGGATGCGGGCGTACCGCGTGAGCTGATCCCGTTGTGCCAGGACGGCGCCAACTACTACTGCGTAGAGGAAGATGGCACCGTGGTGCTGTGGGATGCCGAGGAAGAGCTGGTCGGTGAGGACAGCTGGGAATCGGTATGGCACTGGGCACGGGATGTGTGGCTGGAAAGCTGATCTTCCCCACCAATTCCGGTGCAGCGGCGCCTACAGGTACCCACAACGGCCAAGCGTGTGGTGAACCGGTAGGCGCCGCTGTCGCTGCGGCCGGGTGGCACTCAGTGCGAGTTCTCGCGGCTGTTCTCCAGCGTTTCCAGCAAGGCGATCTGCATGCGCGTGTGCACGCGAATGAGCCAGCGCCACAGCAAGGCCACCACCACCGCAGCGACCACGGCAATCACCAACAGCAATTCGTTGGTCGGCAAGATGCTCGCTGACAATGCCGACAGCAGCAGGAAAATCACCAGTAACGACAACAGCGGAATCACTTCGGCAATCACCCGCCGCACCCGCTGGGTATGCCGCCCGGCCATTTCCGGCTTCACGCCCATCTCGGCCAGCAGCATCGACAGCGCCTTGAGCTTGCGGTAGGCCGCGATCAGGAACGGCAGCGACAGCAATAACGCCGCGCCCCAGATCATCGCCTTCTGCTGGCTGATGTCGCTGACCCATTCGCTGAGCCAGTTACCGATGCGCCCGGCAAAATAGCCGCCGCTGAAGAAGATCGCGATCACCAGCGCCAGGTTCACCCCAACCTGCAGGAGGATGCGCCGGATCATTGCCGCGAGCATGGCACCCTCGCCCTGCGGTTGAATGTTGCGCAACCACTCGCCATACAACGACAGCACCCGCGCCAGGCGCCCGGGCACGACATTGCCCAGTTTTTGCGAAAGCGGGTCGGCTGCGCGGATCAGGTAGGGCGTAAGCAGGGTCGTGATAGCCGATACGGCGACCGCCACGGGGTACAGGAAGTCGCTGGTTACCTGCAGGGTCATGCCCAGTGCGGCAATGATGAAGGAGAATTCGCCAATCTGCGAAAGCCCCATGCCCACGCGCAGCGAGGTACGCCCATCGTTACCGGCAATGAACGCGCCCATGCCGCAGGACACCATCTTGCCCAATACCACCGCCAGGGTAATGACCACAATCGGCCAAGCGTATTCGACCAGCACCTGCGGGTCGATCATCAAGCCGATGGCGACGAAGAAAATGGCGCTGAACAGGTCGCGTACGGGTTCGATCAGGCGCTCGATCTTCAGCAACTGGCGTGACTCGGCCATGATCGCGCCAATCAGGAAGGCGCCCAGGACCATGCTGTATTCGAGCTTGACGACCAGCAGGCAGAAGCCGAAGCACAGCCCCAGCACGGTAATCAGCAACATCTCGTTGCTCTCGAACCGGGCCACGTAGGCCAGCAGCCTCGGCACCAACAGGATACCGATGACCAAGGCAACGATCATGAACAACGACAGCTTGCCGACAGTGGAGAATACCTCCCCCGAGCTGACCGTGCCGCTGACGGCGATACCTGAGAGCAGGGCAATGATGCCAATGCCAAGAATGTCCTCGACGATGAGCACGCCAAAGATCAGCTGGGCAAAGCGCTCGTTCTTCATCTTCAGGTCGTTGAGCGCCTTGACGATGATGGTGGTCGAGGAAATGGCCAGGATGGCACCCAGGAACAGCGAGTCCATGGTGTTCCAGCCAAACCAGCGGCCGATCTCGAAGCCGATCCAGATCATCAGCACAATTTCGAGGAACGCCGCGATGAATGCCGTGGCGCCCACCTTGAACAACTTGCGCAGGCTGAACTCAAGCCCCAGGCAGAACATCAGGAAGATAACCCCCAGCTCGGCGAGGGTCTTGATGGTGTCTTCGTCGTGGATAAGGCCGAATGGCGGGGTGTGCGGGCCGATGATGAAGCCGGCGACAATATAACCAAGCACGACCGGCTGTTTGAGGCGGTGAAACAGGATGGTGACCACGCCAGCGACCAGCATGATGACTGCCAGGTCCTGGATGAAGCTGATGGCATGCATGGCGTGATACTCCTTTTCTCGTCTTTTATGAATGCCTGGGCAAACCGCTCCTCTGCCGGGGCAAACCTGAGCGAGCAGCAAGTACATACTGTATTGAATGCAGGAACGCCCATGGTGCATGGGCTTACTCAGGTTAACATCGCGATCGGCTGCAAAAGGCCGGCGCAATATGCAGAAACAGATCGGCTGGAAAAGCGCCGCTGATGGCATGATCAGCGTGACCCCTACGCCCCCGGCAACGTCCCGTAGCAACGAGGCAAATTCACAAGAGGGAAAACCCGTGTCAGCAGATCACCCCCTCCATTCGCCCGATTCAGCGCAACCTAACCGTGAGCACCTTATGGAACCTGGAAACGCCGAGCTGAGCATGACCGTCCTGATGACCCCGGACATGGCCAACTTTTCTGGCAACGTACATGGCGGCACCCTGCTCAAATACCTCGACGAAGTGGCCTATGCATGCGCCAGCCGTTATGCAGGCAGCTATGTGGTGACATTGTCGGTGGACCAGGTGATCTTCCGCGAGCCGGTACACGTGGGCGAGCTGGTGACGTTCCTGGCGTCCGTCAACTACACCGGCAATACCTCGATGGAAGTGGGCATCAAAGTGGTGACCGAGAACATTCGCGAGCGCTCGGTGCGCCACTCCAACAGCTGCTTCTTCACCATGGTAGCGGTGGACGACAATCGCCGCCCTGTGCCGGTACCGCCGCGTCAGCCGCAAAGCAGTGAAGAAAAGCGCCGCTTCCTGCAGGGGCAGCAGCGCCGCCAGATCCGCCAGGAACTGGAAAAGCGCTACCAGGACCTGAAAACCGACGCTATTTAAAACGCCAGCAACTGCGCTTCGAAGCGCACACGCGGGTGGGCGATGCGATCCTGGGCCCGTACCAGCTGCAGCTCGTAGCTGGCACAGGCCTGGGTTTCCAACAGCACTTCATGCACCGCGGCGGCAGTGAACTCGAATGCCTGCACCCAGCTGTCGCCCAGCAATACCCTGGCCAGGAACAGCCCGGAAGTCAGGTCGCCGACCCCCACTGGCTGACGCGGAAACGCCAGCAGCGGGCGCCGCAGGTGCCAGCAGTCCTGGGCCGTCACCAGCAGCATTTCGAACTGGTCCTCGCACCGCCCGGGGTAGGCAAGGTGCTTGACCACGACCACCTGCGGCCCGCGCTGCAGCAAGCTGCGCGCCATGTGCACGCAATCCTCCAGCGACTGCGCGCGGCGCCCACAGAAGCTGTCCAGCTCCAGCTGGTTGGGGCACAGGATGTCGGCCTTGGCCACCGCTTCGTCGAGCAGGAACTGGCTGACCTCTGGCGGTACGATACAACCTTTCTCAGCGTGTCCCATGACCGGGTCACAGAGGTACAACGCCTTGGGGTTCACCGCTTTGATCCGCTGTACCCCGGCCAGAATCGCCCGCCCTTGTTCGGCACTCCCCAGGTAACCGGAAAGCACCGCATCGCAGTGCCCCAGTTCACCGATGTTGGAAATACCTTCGACCAACGCAGGAATTTGCGCTGGAGCAAGCACATCGCCCGCCCACTGGCCATACTGTGTGTGGTTGGAGAACTGCACGGTATTGAGCGGCCACACGTTGACCCCGATCCGCTGCATGGGGAACACCGCGGCGCTGTTGCCGGCGTGGCCGAACACCACATGGGACTGAATGGCGAGCAGGTGCGGAGTACGTTTCATGCGGGTGTTTTCCAAAGCTGTTTCAAAGAATGGTGCGCGACGCAGTATGAACTCGATTGTCACCTGTACGACAGGCCAGGGACGCAGTTAAGCTGGATCTACCTGTTTGGAGCATAAGCAAATGTTGACCCTGGAGAACCTCTTCGTCCTGATGCTGGTAGCCACGGCAGGCGCCTGGTTGTGGCACAACCATGGGTTGCGCGAGAAAGCCCTGGAACGGGTCAAACAGCATTGCGCCAAAATGGACCTCGAGTTGCTTGACGACGCCGTGGCGCTCAAGCGCATCGGCTTTGTGCGCGATGCCAATGGCCGCAAGCGCCTGGCCCGCATCTATGCCTTCGAGTTCACCGTCACTGGCGAGCAGCGCCACCCCGGTAGCGTGACACAGTTCGGTGCGCACAGCGTGCAGATAGAACTGGCACCCTACCCGTTCGAGATCAAGACCCCGCCGCGCACCGACAACGTTATCGAGATGCAGCAGTGGCGCCAGGAACACAACCGCTGGCGAAACTGATCAGCTGATGCGGCACTCGCGCAAGCCGGCCTGCAGCGCCGGTTGCGACTGTGGCTGATCGAAAATCAGCTCGATGCGGCTGTCCCTGCGCCACTCGCTGGGCTGCCAGGCGGGCAGACTCCCATTCAGCCCATTGAAAGCCTGCCACCCCTCCGGGCTGTGGATAACCCCCTTGGCGCGCCGCCAGGGTAAATTCTGCAAGAACGTGCTTAGCCGCTGTGGATAAAACTGCTGGCTGGGGTGCCAGCGCCAGCCAATACTCCAACCACCCTCACCTTGCTGGGCCAGGCAGACCGGCTGGGTGGGGTCGGCCCAGACCGTACCTGGGGTTATTTCCAGATTGTCGACAATCCTGACGGCGGAAAGCGGGCTGTCAACAATCTGTGAAGGTGCCTGGGGTAGGCCACGAAACGCTACTTCACCCTGCACCGCCCACAGCACCATCCTGTCGCTAAATTTATTACTTATCAACAACTTAGATGATTCATCCACAGCCTCTGACTTATTCAGAATCACACATTCGCAGGCGTTCAACGCCTGCTGTTGCGCATCGGTAAGCCGCTGGTTGCGAACCACCGCTTGAGCATCCAAAACCATGACAAGTGGCTGAATTGTCAGCACTCCAGCCCATGGCGCTGCCTGCAGCTGTGCCTGCAATTGCAACGGGTGACCCAAACCTGAAGGCTCGATGAACAAACGGTCAGGGCGTGATTTGCGCAATAGACGCCCTAGCCCGATCTGAAACGGCATACCGTTCACGCAGCACAGACAACCACCGGCCACTTCACCAATGGCAACACCGTCTTCATCCCGGCTGAGCAACGCCGCATCCAGGCCAACCAAGCCGAATTCATTGATCAGCACCGCCCAGCGCTCATTGGGCGGCCGCTGCGCCAGCAAATGGCGGATCAGGGTGGTTTTACCGGCGCCGAGCGGGCCGGCAATCACGTGGGTAGGTATGTTCTGCAGCATGGCCTGGTTCAAACAGTGGCAAAGCCTAACTATGCGCCGTCAGGCCAACCAGTCAAGGCTCAGCAGCAGACGCCCCTGCTGGCCCGAAGGCGAGCGGTGAACCAGACCTGCGCCTTCGTTGCCTTGCCATTTCTCGCCCTTGAGCAGCGCGACATCACCGGCTTGAAGGGTTTGAATTTTATCCACAGGGGGCTGTGCTGTGTGTAACTCTCGCCGGGGGCTGATTGCCTCAGGCAACCATTCACTGCCCGGCCCCACGTAGGTTGTGAGCAAGCGCAATGGCACGTTATCCACATGGAAGCGCGGACACATGGGGCCATCCAGCACGCGCAGGCGTAAACCCACACGGCGCGCACCCACCAGGCAGGTGTAGGCCGCGACCAGCCAGGTCACATCGGCTACAAATGACTCATAGCCATGCAGGTCAGCGGCTTCGCGCAGCAGGTCCGGCAGGACCGGCGCGTGCTGCTCGTGCACCTCGATTACCCGTTGGTCGGTCAGAGGCTGGCCAAGGCTGAGTACCAGTTCGGCAAAGTCCTGCAACTGCGCCGGCAGCCGCCGCCGCCACACGGCCAGGTTGACACCATCCTGCAGGACCTCAGCCAATGTTTGCGGCGTTTCGCCAAACACCTGAAAGATATCCACAGGCCTGAATGCCAGGCTCATGCTGCGGACTCCGCATGCCACGGTCCGAACGGATCGGGCAGCCGCAACCAGCCCATATGCCCAAGCTGCATTTCCTGGTCGGTCAACAGGCACGCGTCAAGGGATGTGGATAACTTGGCAAAGTCGATGTTCTGCCCAATGAACACCAATTCCTGCCGGCAATCGCCGGTTTCAGCGGTCCAGTGTTTAAGGATTGCACTGGTGTTATCCACATCCTCAGGCCACTGGTTGCGCGGTACGAAGCGCCACCAGCGCCCCGCCAGCCCATGGCGCATCATCCCGCCCGCTTGCGACCAGCTACCGGCTTCCTGGTACTTGCTGGCCAACCAGAAAAAACCTTTGGAACGGAGCAAGCGGCCGTTGGTCCAGTGCGTGTGGATAAAGTCGTAGAACCGTTGGGGATGCAGCGGGCGCCGCGCTTGCCAGGTCATGGCTGCAATCCCGTACTCTTCGGTTTCCGGTACGTGCTCGCCGCGTAGCTCCTGCAACCAGCCTGGCGCCTGAGCCGCCTGGTCGAAGTCGAACAGGCCCGTATCGAGAATGCGCTCCAGTGGCACCTGGCCCATGACCATCGGCACGATCTCTGCCCGCGCATTGAGGCTGCGCAAAATGGCCACGAGCTCTTCGCGCTCATGCTGGCTGATCAGGTCGATCTTGCTCAGCAGCAGTACATCGGCAAATTCCACCTGTTCGATCAGCAGGTCGCTGATCGAGCGCTCATCGTCCTCGCCCAATGTTTCGCCACGGCTGGCCAGGCTATCTGCAGCCTGGTAATCGCGCAGGAAGTTCAGGCCATCGACCACCGTGACCATGGTGTCCAGCCGGGCCATGTCGGACAAGCTGCGGCCTTGTTCGTCGCGAAAGGTGAAAGTCTCTGCTACCGGCAGTGGCTCTGAAATGCCCGTGGACTCGATCAGCAGGTAGTCAAAGCGCCCTTCTGCGGCTAACCGCGCTACCTCTTCCAGCAGGTCCTCACGCAGGGTGCAGCAGATGCAGCCGTTGCTCATCTCGACGAGCTTTTCTTCAGCGCGGTTGAGGCTGACGTTGCGCTGCACCTCGCTGGCATCGATGTTGATTTCGCTCATGTCGTTGACGATGACGGCAACCCGCAGGTTGTCACGGTTACGCAATACATGGTTGAGCAACGTGCTTTTGCCGGCACCCAGAAAGCCGGACAGCACAGTAACGGGAAGACGATTGGACATGGCGAAACCCCTTCAGGCGAGCGCATTCGAAACGATGCATTGCACAATGTTATAAAGTAACAATACAATTTCGCCAAGTCGTTCTCGACGGACGAATGCTCACCAGGGACAAAACATGAAACTGTCACGCGCCATGGCATTGGTGTTGTTCGCCATGCCCACCTCACTGGTTGCCATGCCGCAGAGCACTGCACTGGCGTTGTGTACCCGCAGCGCCACGCTGCTCTCCTGCCAGGACGGCAAAGGGAGTTACTACAGCGTACGCACGCACGGCAATGAACTTTACCTGCGCGGTTTCGACTCGGTCACGCGGCGGCTATGGGCTCAAACCAACAGCCGTTACGGTTCGTTGACCTTCTTCACCGGCCTGGCCAGTGATGGCGAAGCCTGGGTGGGTTACAGCCGCCGCGTAGGCTGGACCACGTTGAACCGGGTGTCCAGTTCCAGCGGGCAACGTTTCAATTTGCATTGCAGCATGATCGGCGGCTGCCGCTGACACCTTTTTCTGTGGAAACCCCAATGAACCAGCACACGCTCCCCGATATCGCCTCACAGACTCATGCGTTCGCCTTGCCACTGAACTGGGTGGGCATGTGTGGCATAGCCTTGCCCGTGCAGTTCGAAGGGCGCCCCGCTGCTGCCACCGTCGACGCAGGCGTCAGTCTGATAGACGGCCATTCACGTGGCATCCACATGTCGCGGCTCTACCTTGCATTGGAGGCCCTGGAAAACCAGCCCCTTACGCCGCTGGCAATTCGGCAGCTTTTGGCGGATTTTTTGACCAGCCACGAAAGGCTGTCTTCCGCTGCTTATCTGCGCCTGGGCTTTGATCACCTGCTTAAAAGACCAGCCTTGATCAGCCCATTGGCAGGCTGGAAGAGCTATCCCGTGACCATCGATGCACGCATCGAGAATGAAATGTTCCACGTGGAACTATCCGTTTGCGTGCCCTATTCGTCCACCTGTCCATGTTCGGCGGCGCTTGCCAGGCAACTGATACAACAGCAGTTCCAACAGCAATTCCCCGGGTCGCAGGTCGACACCGCGGCGGTAATGAACTGGCTGGGCACTGCCGAAGGCATCGTCGCTACCCCACATAGCCAACGCAGTAGCGCGAAAATTCAGGTACGGCTGCGCAGCAGCCAGCGTGATCTGCCGATTACCGAGCTGATTGATTGCATCGAAATGAGCTTGGGCACAGCGGTACAGACTGCGGTCAAGCGTGCAGACGAACAGGCCTTCGCTTTAGCCAACGGGCAAAACCTGATGTTCTGTGAAGATGCTGCCCGGCGCCTGCACCAGGCGCTGCGACAATTGGAGTGGAGTGCTGCTTTCAGGCTGCGGGTGGAACATGCAGAAAGCCTGCATGCCCACGACGCTGTTGCCACCAGCCAGTGGCAGTGGGACCTCAACTGCGCGGTTTGACCGTGCCGCAATCACTGCCCAGCCACACCGCACGGGTGTTCATGCTGCCTTGCTGCTGAACACCCGACGCGTTGAAGGTGCCGCTGACCTGGGTGGTGAACTCCCGATCACTGAGGAACGTCGCCTGGCCACTGCCCTGTGCCTTCGGGCAACTGAACTCGAACTTCCACACGTTGCCGGTACGGTCAGTGATTTTCTGCGTGCAACCGGATTTGGGATCCTGCAGCGGGATGTCGTTGGTCGCCACCTGTTCGGCGGTCAGGCAGGAACGCACGCCATTACCAGCCACCGTCACCCCTTGTTTGGCCAGCACGCCTTCCATCATCGCGCGCTGCTCCGGCGGCAGGTTCTTGAGCTGCCCCAGCATGAACCCCATGTCAGGTAACGGCTTGCCATCGACCTGCATGTTGCTGGTGGTCAGCTCCCACAAACCCGGTTGAAGCATCTGGGCATGCACCAGCGGGCTGCTCATACCGAGGACAAGGGCCAACAGTGGCAGACGAATCTTCATGGGTGAACACTCCTGAAAAAAGCCGGCCAAGCGGGCCGGGCTGAGCCTTAGACGCCAAAACCATCCGCAGGTTGCAAGGTGCACCGGGAACGTGTTCTGTTAGCCAACAGTACTCGGTGAGCAGGATGCATATGGATTACCACAGCCCCTATTTCTTTGGTTATGTAATTGGCCTGATTCATCTACTGGGTATCGTAGCCGCACTGCATGCGTTGTTCACGGTGCGCACGGCCCAAGGCGCAATTGCCTGGGCGATGCCGTTGTTCTTCATTCCTTATTTCACCCTTATACCGTACCTGGTGTTCGGCGCCCGTTCGTTCAATGCGTATATCAAGGCGCGGCGCCAAGCCAACCAGGAAATGCACGTTGCAATGGCCAACCTCAACTGGCGACCATGGGTTGAAGAAGCCCTGACCGCCCGCGAGTCGGAAAGCTACGCCGCGCTACGCGCCATGCCAAAACTGGGGCGCATGCCTTGCCTGGCGAACAACCAGGTGAAGCTGCTGATCAATGGCAAGGCCACCTTCGATGCCATTTTCGCGGCCATCGAAAAAGCCCGCGATGTGGTGCTGGTGCAGTTCTTCATCATCCATGACGACAAACTCGGCAAGGCATTACAGCACCTGCTGCTGCGCAAGGCGGCTGAAGGGGTTCAGGTGTTTGTACTGTACGACCGTGTCGGTAGCCATGCCTTGCCAGCCAGCTATAGCCAGGCGCTGCGTGATGGCGGCGTACAGGTTCACGCTTTCGCCACCCGGCGTGGTTGGTTCAACCGCTTTCAGGTTAACTTCCGCAACCATCGCAAGATCGTGGTGGTGGATGGCTTGGTCGGTTTCATCGGCGGGCATAACGTAGGTGACGAGTACCTGGGTGAAGACCCGCAGCTTTCACCGTGGCGCGATACTCATGTGCAGATCGGCGGGCCAGTGCTGGCCTGCCTGCAAGAGTCGTTCGCCGAAGACTGGTACTGGGCCTCGCGCCAGCTGCCGCCGCTGATTCTGCCAGATGCCTACCCCGACGACGGCGTGCTCTGCCAGGCCTTGGCCAGTGGGCCGGCGGACCCACAGGAAACCTGCGCACTGTTCTTCCTTGAAGCCATCCACTCCGCCACGCGCAGGGTGTGGATAACCACCCCCTACTTCATCCCTGACGAAGCGGTGTTCGCGGCATTGCGCCTGGCAGCACTGCGTGGGGTGGATGTGCGCGTATTGATCCCGGCACGCCCCGACCACCGGGTTGTCTATGCCGCCTCCAGCCTGTTTGCCTTCGAAGCGGTACGCGCAGGCGTACGCATGTTCCGCTACCAGCCGGGTTTTCTGCACCAGAAGGTGGTACTGGTAGATGACGAGGTCAGCGCAATCGGCAGTGCCAACCTGGACAACCGTTCATTCCGCCTGAACTTCGAGATCACCCTGCTGACGGTCGACCGTGGCTTTGCCGACCAGGTGGAACGTATGTTGAATGAAGACTTCGAGCAGGCGCGCGAGATAACCGTTGAGGACAGCCGCGACACCCACCGGCTACAGCAATTGGGGATGCGCATTGCACGCCTGATATCCCCAATCCTGTAACCGGTACCGCCGGCCAGAGGTAGGTGTCAGCGGTACAGATCCTCGCGTGTCCAGGGCAGGTCGTGATGCCCGTCGGCATAGGGCTTCACTGCCAGAATCTGGTGCAGGTTGATCCAGCCCTTCTGGAACGCATAGGCACACCCGGCCAGGTACAAACGCCAGATGCGCAGGGTTTTCTCGGGTACCAGTGCCGCCGCCTTGTGCAACTGGTTCTCCAGATTCTCGCTCCAGTGGTGCAGGGTCTTGGCGTAGTGCAGGCGCAAGCTCTCCACGTCCACCACCTCCAGCCCTGCTTCGCAGATGCTGGCACTGATCATCGACAGGTGGGGCAGCTCACCATGTGGGAACACGTAGCGATCGATGAACTCGCCTGCACCTCGCCCCACCGGCCGACCATCCACATGCTTGGCGGTGATGCCGTGGTTCATCACCAGCCCCCCTTCCCTCACCGCACCGAACAGCTTCTGGCAATACAACGCCAGGTTGGCATGGCCGACATGCTCGAACATGCCCACGCTGACAACCTTGTCGAAGCGGCCGTCTTGCGGCAGGTCGCGGTAATCGAGTATCTGTAAATCGACCTTGTCGCTCAGACCCTCTGCCTTGACCCGCTGCCGGCCGAGCTTCAACTGTTCTTTGCTGAGGGTGATGCCGAATACCTTGGCGCCATACTCACGGGCAGCGAAACGCGCCAGCCCTCCCCAGCCACAGCCCACATCGAGCAGATAGTCGCCCGCATCGAGCCGCAGCTTGCGGCACAGGTGCTCGAACTTATCCTGCTGCGCCTGATCGAGGGTATTGTCCGGCTCGCGAAAATAAGCGCACGAGTACACCATGTCCTGGTCCAGCCACAGCTGGTAGAACTCATTGGAAACGTCGTAGTGATAGGAAATGGCCTGGGCGTCGGTGGTCTTGTCATGCGCCAGGCGCTGGGGCGGCGTGTCGTCTTCGTCGGTAAGCAGTGCCTCACTCAGCTCATCGCAAACGCGTATGGCCTCACCGATATCGCCTTCCAGCTCCAACTTGCCTTCGACGAATGCCGTGCCCAACTGGTCCATGCTCGGGTGGGTCAGCTGGCTGATCAACTGGGGTTCCCTGACCAGTATGGTGACCTGCGGGCTGGGCCCGAGATCGAAGTGGTTGCCGTCCCAGAGTTTCAGCCGCAGCGGTAGATGCAAGCTCTGCAGTGCCGGTGGAAGTTGCGCAAGCATGAACGACCCTCCTATCCGTAATTGGCCACGACGCCCGAAATTTCGAACGTCGTCGAATCAGAGTAGTTCATCCATGGGATGTTTCCTCCCGATCAGACCATGGTCTAGACCCTGCCGCGCTGGTTTGCGCAGCGAATTGTATACAATTCCACGGGCTCAGCCTAACCTAATGCCCCTGTCGCGTTTCTACATCCCTGGAGTTGAACCATGAAGACCTATGACGTGGTGATCATCGGCGGCGGCCCTGGCGGCTACAACGCAGCCATTCGCGCTGGCCAACTTGGGCTCAGTGTCGCCTGCGTGGAGGGCCGCTCGACCTTGGGCGGCACTTGCCTGAACGTCGGCTGCATGCCGTCCAAGGCACTGCTGCATGCTTCCGAACTCTACGAAGCCGCCAGCGGTGAGGCGTTCGCCCACCTCGGCATCGAAGTCAAACCTACGCTGAACCTCGCCCAGATGATGAAGCAGAAGGACGAGAGCGTGGCCGGCCTGACCAAAGGCATCGAGTACCTGTTCCGCAAGAACAAGGTCGACTGGGTCAAGGGCTGGGGCCGCCTGGATGGCGTCGGCAAAGTGGTCGTGAAGGCGCAGGACGGCAGCGAAACCACGCTGCAGGCCAAAGACATCGTCATCGCCACCGGTTCCGAGCCGACGCCGCTGCCAGGCGTGACCATCGACAACCAGCGCATCATCGACTCGACCGGCGCGCTGTCGTTGCCGCAGGTGCCCAAGCACCTGGTCGTCATCGGTGCCGGGGTGATCGGCCTCGAATTGGGGTCGGTGTGGCGCCGGCTGGGTAGCCAGGTCACGGTCATCGAATACCTCGATCGCATCTGCCCTGGCACCGACAGCGAAACCGCCAAGACCCTGCAGAAGGCATTGGCCAAGCAAGGTATGGCGTTCAAGCTGGGCAGCAAAGTGACCCAGGCGACCGCCAGCGCCGACGGCGTGGCCTTGACCTTGGAGCCCGCAGCGGGTGGCGCGGCAGAATCACTGCAAGCCGATTATGTACTGGTCGCCATCGGTCGCCGCCCCTATACCAAAGGCCTGAACCTGGAAAGCGCAGGCCTGGAAACCGACAAGCGCGGCATGCTCGGCAACGAACACCACCGCACTTCAGTGCCCGGGCTGTGGGTAATCGGCGACGTCACTTCCGGGCCGATGCTGGCGCACAAGGCAGAAGACGAAGCAGTGGCCTGCATCGAGCGCATCGCCGGCAAACCGCATGAGGTCAACTACAACCTCATCCCTGGCGTGATCTATACCCGGCCGGAGCTGGCCAGCGTGGGCAAGACCGAAGAGCAGCTCCAGGCCGAAGGGCGTGACTACAAAGTGGGCAAATTCCCCTTCACGGCCAACAGCCGCGCCAAGATCAACCACGAGACCGAAGGCTTCGCCAAGGTGCTTGCCGATGCCAAAACCGACGAAGTGCTGGGTGTGCACCTGGTGGGCCCGAGCGTCAGCGAAATGATCGGTGAATTCTGCGTGGCCATGGAGTTCTCGGCCTCGGCCGAAGATATCGCCCTCACCTGCCACCCCCACCCCACCCGCTCCGAGGCATTGCGCCAGGCAGCGATGAATGTGGATGGCATGGCCATGCAGATTTGAGTCGACTACGCCGAGGGTAATAGCGAGCGGGAGCTTGCGTCCGCTGCTTCCCCCTTCGGCGCAGGCAAGCGTTTGGTGCGTTGCAGTTACTCGATCCTGCTGGTTGATGAATACTGCTCAGCGCTGCCTTGCAGACCCCGGCAACAGATACGCTGCACCGCCGGGGTCGGCAGGCTTCAGGCCACCGAGGCTTGACGCGGCACGCGCACGCTCAGCATGCCCGACAACGAGGTCAACCAAAGCACCAGAAACACGCAGGCAATTGCCAGGTTCGAGGTCAGCGGCAAAGCGCTGACCAGCGCCGAGGCCAGTGACCCGAATACCAGCATCAGGCAGCCTTGCAGGCTGGCGGCAACACCGGCGCGGTCGGGGAACAGCGACATCGAGTTGGCCATGGCGTTGGAGAAGATGAAGCCCTGACCGAACGCGACCAGCATGATGCCGCCCAGGATCGAGACCAGGTGAATGTCCTCGGCCTGCGTGGCGATGGTCACCACGCCGAGCAGAAACACCGCCATTCCTGCCCTCATCAGCAGCCGCGGCTTGACCTGCCGGATAAGCGCACGGTTGACCAGGGTGCCGACCAGGTAGCAGCTACCCACAGCCAGCGCGGTGGTGCCGAAGTATTGCGCGCTGTGCCCCAGGCGTTCCTGGACGATGAGTGGGCCGAACACGTTCCATAGCAGAAACGCCGAGAAGCTCGAGCCGAGCACAACCACCGAGGCCCGAAAGCGGCTGTCCGCCAGGATCGGGCGGTAGCCGGCACAGGTGTGCAAGGCGCTGCGTCTGTTCATGGCGGGCAACGACTCCTTGAGCCCTGCCAGCACGAAGGCCAACACGATGACGGCGTATACGGCGTACAGGACGAAGTTATAGCGCCAGCCAAGGTGCACTTCGATCACCCCGCCAATGTACGGCGCGATCACCGGCCCCAGGCCGAAGGCCAGGCTCAGGTAGATGATCGCTACGTAGAAACGCGGCCCTTTGACGATGTCCACCAGCAGCGCACGGGCAACTACCTGACAGGCGCCGATGGCGAAGCCTTGCAGGGCGCGGGCGAGCAGGAGCATCTCGATGGACGTGGCCACGGTTGCCAGCACGCTGCCCGCGAGGAACACCAGCAGCCCCAATTGCACCGCCGGCCGCCGCCCACGGGCATCGGCCATGATGCCGAAGAGCAGCTGCCCCAGTGCATAGAACAGCAGGGTGATGGTGATGGTGTTCTGCATCAGCGCCGGGCTGGCTGACAGTTCACGGCCAATGGAGGGGATACTCGGCGCGTACAGGTCGATGGCGATACCGCCCACGCTGTTGATCAGCGGCGCCAGGAAGACAATGAAATTCTCGTAACGCTTGGTCGCGTTCATGCTTACCTCCGGCGCACCGGGCAGCGGATGCCCGGCGCGCGTCGTGGTCAGGCCTAGGCCTGGCGGTTGAAAGTGGGCAGGGCCTTGTTTGTGGTAGGAACCCCGATTGACCTGCGGATCCTTGACCAGGGATTGATCGGCGCTGCTGGCGCTACGAAACGAAGCGAAGGCTCGGGGGGTGGCGTCGTAGTGGCTGAGGTAGTGGGTACGCGCCGCTTCCTGCAGACAACGAGCCGTGCCGGCCTTTGTAGAAATTGCGCACGATGTGCATGGGGCTGATCGAATCGCTTACACGCATGTAGCGATCGACCGCAATGGCACACTCGAAGCCGTAGCACGGCGTCGGTTGTCGGAAAAAGGGAATTACCACAGGTGGGCGTGCGCCAGCATGACTCATTCCTCCGTGAAAGCGTGGAACTCAGGTACGTCTTGCGCTACCCGATGACCACACGATAAGAGAAATGAGTGGCTGGCTGGTTTTAAAAAATCTAAAAGCGTGGTGAAAATTTAAAAGCCTGTTTCATTGTGCCGTCAACAACACTTCGGCCACCTGTTCGATCAACTTGCGCAGGCTGGCTATATCTTTGCTGTCCCGACGGTCGCGCGCCCAAATTATGTCCAAGGTAAACGTTGGGAAACCCAGCGGCGGCTGACAGACTTTCACTGATGACGGTATGCGCAGATGCGGCAACAGGCGCGCCGGTAGTGCGAGCGTGGCCGGTACCGCGGCAACGATGTTCACGCAGGCTTGGTAACCATTGGCGCGCACCAGCACATTGCGCGAACGGCCGACTTTATCCAGCCAGCTGTCGACCATGTTCTTTTCCGAAATCCACGGTGTGGGGAATACGTGGGGCGAGGCGCAGAATTCATCCAGGCTCATGGCCGCGTCGTTGGCCAACCCGTTTTGACTAGTCAGGCAGACAAAGTCGTCGTTGACCACCGCTTGCCATTGCAACTCCGGGTGCATCTGGTGATAGCCCGGACCGAAGCCGATCGCGATGTCGATTTCCCCTGACATCAGCTGATCCACAGGCAGGTCGCGGCTCAGGCGGTCGAGGTGCAGCGACGTATTGGCATGCGTGTGCGACAGCATCGCCAGGGTTTGCGGCAGGAACGACAACTCGAAATACTCCGGCGCGCAGAGCCGCCAGATCTTACGCACTGCTTGCGCAGATGCTTGGTTTTCATCTTCAGCGCAGCGGTTGACCGACTCGACCACCACGCGCAAATAAGGCGCGATCTTCTCGGCCTTGCTGGTCGGTTGCAGTACCCCTTGGGATGAAGAGAACAACGTGTCGTCAAAGCAGCCGCGCAGCCGCTTCAAACAATAACTGATCGTCGGCTGGCTCACGCTCATCAGCTCGGCGGTGCGTTTGGCACTGCGCAACTCCAGCAAGTTGAGAAACACCACGATGTCCTGCAGATCCAACTGTTTGAGGTAGTTGCTGTGGAGCATGGAAATTCCTTTTAGCCGGCCCAGGCCGCACAGCTGCCCACAAGCATGGTCTGGCAGCTACGATGGCAGCCATTAAAATGTTAATACAGCTGTGATTCTTCGGTGTGTATCAATC
Source organism: Pseudomonas sp. PARCl1 (assembly GCF_947311875.1). NCBI lineage: Bacteria > Pseudomonadati > Pseudomonadota > Gammaproteobacteria > Pseudomonadales > Pseudomonadaceae > Pseudomonas > Pseudomonas sp. PARCl1. The sequence continues at coordinate 140 of NZ_CAMZMX010000001.1, read as the reverse complement.
AGACGAGGTACCACCCCTGGATCGGAAAGCGTCGAGATGTCTCCGAGCGCATCGTAGTCACCCGTGGCAATCTTGCGCAGGATGCGGCGCATGATCTTGCCGGAGCGGGTCTTGGGCAACCCAGGCGCCCACTGGATCAC